>JBDTEI010000278.1:0-3353 GCA_039922675.1 Microcoleus sp. | reverse complement strand
CGGAAAGGGCGCTCATGAAGATGATCGGAATGTCTCGCGTTGACGGGTCTGCTTTCAAACGCAGGCAAGTTTCAAAACCGTCAATTCCTGGCATCATGATGTCCAAAAGAATCAAGTCGGGATGGATATATTCAATTTGCTCGATCGCACTTTCGCCGTCTAGAGCCACTAATACTTTAAAGCCGTAATTTCTTAACAACTCGAAAAGTACGTCAAGATTTGTTTGGTTGTCATCTACAATTAGTATGATGCTTCTTTCGGAATTTTTATCGTTCATATTCAAGGGAAACATTAAATTTTTTATTTGTGAGTTGTTCGTTGTGAATTTATGTCGGATTCAAGCTATTTTCTGCGGCTCTAGCAACAGGTTGCTTTGTAGGTACCGACCTTTGCAATAACCTCTTTTAGGGCAATACTGTTCAGTTAACAGTGTTTATTTTTTGGAGATCCCCCTAAATCCCCCGGATAGTCGGAGGACTTTGAGAAGAATCCTGTCCCCCCTTTTTTAAGGGGGGCTAGGGGGATCGGGTTTAACCTAATCGTATTGCGTTATTGACAATGACGATCGGGGCGTGAGATTTAACTGATTTTGAGTTGTCGGTTAGCAACTGTCAATTTTAGGACAAATGTTGCTTCAAAAAATCTCGAATGTGCTTGAGCTGAAATGCTTTAGCAAGTTGGCGCACGTGCTGAACGAAAGGGACTAATGTCTGGTCAGAATTTTCGAGTTTAGCAGTTTCCTCCAGAATAGCTTCAATATCGCCCATTGCAGCCAATCTTAACAATGCCAAGACTGACTCTGAGGCAGGAGACACCATCGTTGAGTCAGCGACAGCAATCTCCGATGATGCTTTAAGAGTTTGAGCTTTCCGTTTTTTGGTTTCCGATCGCTCTTCGTAAATCCATTCTAGTCTCAAATGCAGCCGCAATAATTCTAAAAGATCGTTAGTTTGAATCGGTTTGGTGAGAAAATTATCGCAACCTGCAAGTATGCTTTTTTGCCTGGTAGTCTCGTAAACGCTAGCGGACAAAGCAAGGATAACCGCATCTTTTAATTCCGGCAACTGTCGCAGCCGCCTGGTAGCTTCCCAACCGTCCATTACGGGCATCAGCAAGTCCATTAAAATTAGATCCGGTAGAAATGTTTGTGCTTTGTGCAAGCAGTCTTTGCCGTTTGTGGCTTGTGCAATTTCAAAGCCCAAACGAGAAAGCAGCTTGTGCAGCATGGCGCGATTGACTTCGTGATCGTCCACGATTAGCACTTTCCGCTGGCGGCCGCTAAAACCGACAAGCCGGGGTTTTTCTGGCGTGGAGGGGATTTCAGAATACTCGGCGACTGCGGGCAAGTCTAAATCCAACCAAAATATGCTGCCTTTACCGGGGGTACTTTGGACGCAAATTTGGCTGCCCATCATTTTAACTAATTTTTGGCTGATGGACAGTCCCAGTCCGGTACCTTCGACGAAATTGTTACGATCGCCTACTTGATGAAAAGGCAAAAATATTTCTTCTAATTTATTCTGGCGGATGCCAATGCCGGTATCTTCGATTTGAAAGCGAATTTTAGCAGTTGAGGTGCGATCGCCGGTAGTGGCTGCGATCGCCTCGGGCGCTTCTGTGCTTGACCGCAGCGCGATCGACTTTTTCGGATCGTCTAAATTCGCTGTCAAATTGATTGTTTTAGTAGCAACTTCGGCTGTCAAACTAGACATCGCGCAGTGGGTTTGAGGATGATTTTCTACATAACCGACTTTGAATGTCACGCCACCGCTGTCAGTAAACTTAACCGCATTGCTGAGCAAATTAATCAAAATTTGGCGCAACCTTATTTCGTCAGCTAAAAGGCCGTCTGGCAGCGCCGACACCTGCTCGTAATTAAAGGCAATTCCTTTTTGATGCGATCGCATTTTGAATAAATCAACAATACTTTTAACAAAGCTGGGAAAATGCAGGTGGGTCTGCGATAGTTCCATTTTACTAGCTTCGATTTTCGCGATATCTAAAACATCATTAATTAGCGTCAAAAGGTGGTTGCCACACTGGTGAATGCTATTAAGACTTTCCTGCTGTTCTATGGTTAAATTTTTATCCGGTTTTAGCAGTTGAATGTATCCTAAAATTCCGTTCAAAGGCGTCCGCAATTCGTGGCTCATGTTGGCGAGAAAGTCACTTTTTGCACGGTTGGCGGATTCGGCAGCTAATACGGCTAATTGCAGGGCGGCTTCTGCTTGTTTGCGATCGGCAATTTCGGTTTGTGCTTGTTCAAACAGCGTCGATTGCTGAATGGCGATCGCCAACTGCACCCCCAATTGTTTCAGGCACTCTGCCTCAAATTTCTGCCAGGGACGCGGGCCAGTGCAGTGGTGGGCAATTAACAGCCCCCACAAGTTTTTGCCTTGCAAAATCGGCACTACGAGATTCGCTCTCACATCGAACCGAGCCAACAAAGTCAAGTGGCAGTCGGCGATGCCGGCATTGTAAACATCATCTGTGGCTCTAATTCTGCCGTCTTGGTAAAGAGTAGCGTAGGTTTCTCCAAAACAAGGGTCATAAATTTCCGTTCCTAGAATTGGTAGGGAATTTTTTGCAACCGACTCGACAGCGATAAACCCGCTCCAATCCGGCTTGAATTGGTAAATAACAGTGCGGTCTACTTGCAAAAAATGCCGCACTTCTTCGACAACTTTGGTGAGAATTTCTTCGAGATTGAGAGAAGAGCGAATACGTTCCAGCATGGCTACTGCTAATTGTTCGCTTTTTAATTGCTGGCGTAAAACTGCTTCGGATTCTTTACGTTTGGTGATGTCTGTAATCACTGCAATTAAGCCGATTGAATGGTCATTTATATCTTTAATGCTATCGGCTCGCACCAGAGCGGTAACAGTTTCATGGTTCTTAGTTCGCAGGGAAACTTCGCCGCACCAAGAGCGACCTTGGCGAATGTTTTTATAGATTTGTTTGTAACTTTTAGACCGGATGTAAAGCGCGGCGCGATCGCCGAGATAGTTAAGTTCTTCCACCGTGTAACCGTAACGCTGAATGAAGGCTTGATTGTGGTAAATAGACCGCCCTTTCAAGTCGGCGATTGCGATCGCGTCGCTGGTACTTTCGACGGCTTGAGTGACCCGCCACAAAGCTAATTCTGCTGCTTTGCGATCGCTAATATCCGTCATCGAGCCCACCATCCGCAGGGGGTTTCCGGCTTCATCCCAGACTGCTTGAGCGCGGGCGAACACCCACTTGTAGCTGCCGTCTTTGCACTGCAAGCGGTATTCGGCGGCATAATTGGGGGTTTGGCGATCGAGATAATCTTGGATTGTGGCTTGCACTTGATCGCGCTCGTCTGGATGAAT
>JBDTEI010000277.1:0-12587 GCA_039922675.1 Microcoleus sp. | reverse complement strand
AAATCTGCCCTGTTCGTCGCCGTAGTAGATGGTTGTAGCGACATCGCTCAGCTTGGTCTGGTTCCACAAATAGCGCTCTAAGTTGGGGAAGTCTTCAGGGTTTAGGTTTCCAGAGGCGATCGCAGCACTATTCATTTGCAGGAACAGGTGAGACACATCCCCAAAACTGCGGAAATTTTCTTTAGTCCTGGCTGCGACTTCCAAGCTTAACCTGGTAGCAAGGTCATTGACGGCTTTCTGGCCGTTGCGAAACGACAGCCATCCAGTAACGCCGACTGCTACAGAGATTTGCACTACCAGTGGCATCAACAAGACGAGGCTCAGTGACATCTTGGGCGAGCTTTTCATTTCTTCGACTGCTCAGACTTTTCAATAACATCAATATTATTTTGACACCTACCGGGTTTGCGTATCCTTTGTTGTTTAAAAGATGCCCTAGATATTATAAGTTACAAAGTCGGACAGGAATAGTCAATTGCGGTAGCCGACTGCTCAAAACTTGGCTGAGGTTTCAAGCGCTACTGTAAAAAATTGTAAGAATAATCATGCCACTACTTGCCTGAATCGGGCGATCGCGATCGAGGAAGGAGCGGCCAAAAACTCCCACCAGGTTACAAAACAATACAACTGTAGGCTCGTGGTGCAAACCCTTAATTTATCAGTCATTCCCAATTCTCAAATCTTTAATCTAAAATCGTATCGCTTTCTCCGGGTGTTGATGGCCCACCTTACCGCGGCTTAATAAAAATCAGATTTGAATTTTCAAGGGCAGTGCCATGTCAAAAATGTAAGTTATTTTACAACCCTCTGTTAAAAAATTTGCTATTCATAGAATAAGCCATCAAAATCGCGATCGCACGCAAAGATGGTAATTGAAGCATCTGTGGTGCATCAAGGGCAGCAACGTCAAGTGTTTTTGGCTTTTTTGGACGATGGCTTACGCCTCGCTACGCTAAGACCTTTGAGCAAATTAATACTTCTGGAGGATGACATGAGCTATACATTTGAAATCCTGGGCGTATCTACAACTTTAACGTTTTTTAACCAGCAGCAGGAATTACTGCAACAACAGCAGCCGTCCGGTGTAGAATATCTGGGAAACCGGAAGTGTACTCTCGATTCGTTTGTGACATCCGTAGAGATAGTTTCTCCCTATCGTGGCTGGGATGTCGATCGAGTCGTAAACACCGTAATTAGTTTCTGGATGAACAACTCGGAGAGCATCCAGTATTGGAAGGATAGGCTACAGGATGCCGGCAGCGAAAACTTGTTAGTCGCCAGAGTAGGCGATATTAAGTCTTTGCAAGCCGCCTTTGAATCGCTGCTGGGCGAATAGGAAAAACGTAAATTGGGAAAAAGGCGAGGGAGCATCTCAGTTTGGCTTTCATAGCAGTGCGAACCGGGGAGCTAGCTAGATACATAAGCCCGTGCGAGTTCTCCGGGCTCGCACTCCGAAAAAATGCTTTTTACACTCCGAAAGAGATGCTCCCCTTTCCATCTGCCTTCTGCCTTCAAAATTTGCCTAATAACTAATCACTAATGACTAATCAATAATAATTTCTTCCCTCTTCCTTCTTCCCTCTTCCTTCTTCCTTCTTCCTTCGCAAGCAAATTTTATGTCTCGTTCAAAAGCCCTGCAATCTTATATTTTTGTCCGCTTGCTCCTCGCACCGCTAATGTTGTGGACAATCACCACAGCAGTATTTTTGCTGCTGCGGGCCACTCCGGGCGATCCCATAGATGCCATTCTCGGTTCGCGAGCTCCCGCAGCCGCCAAAGCAGCAATGCGAACCCAACTCGGCCTCGACGCACCCCTGTGGGAACAATATCTTAAATACATGAAAAACTTGTTGGGCTTAGACTTGGGAACCTCCATCACCACTCGCGGACAAACCGTCTGGCAAATTATCGGAGACTATTTCCCCGCCACAGTGGAATTAGCAGTTTGTAGCATGGCGATAGCTTTAATTGTCGGCATCAGTATCGGTTCCCTCGCAGCATCCCGCCCCAATACTATTTTCGATGCTGCGGGCCGTTTGTTTGGCATTATCACTTACTCGCTGCCGGCTTTTTGGGCAGGTATGGTTTTGCAGTTGATTTTCGCGGTGCAGTTGGGCTGGTTTCCCTTGGGAACTCGCTTTCCCGTGACATTCCCAGCCCCCCAAGGCTACACGGGACTGTACACTGTAGACAGTCTCCTGAGCGCTAACCTTGGTCAGTTTTTCACAACTTTGCATTATTTGGCACTCCCGAGTTTGACGCTGGGAATTCTTTTGAGCGGCATTTTCGAGCGAATTGTTAGGGTGAATCTCAAGCAAACTTTACAAGCAGATTATGTTGAAGCAGCTAGAGCTCGCGGAATTCCTGAATTGCAGATTTTATGGGCTCACGCTCTGAAAAATGCGCTGATTCCGGTGATTACTGTCTTGGGATTGACTTTTGCTGCACTGTTGGGTGGTGCTATTTTAACTGAGGTTACTTTTTCTTGGCCGGGGCTGGCAAATCGTCTTTATGAAGCGATTAGCTTGCGGGATTATCCAACTGTTCAAGGTATTGTGGTATTTTTTGCTGGGATTGTGGTAATTGCTAGCATTGTAATTGATGTTTTGAACGCTTACATTGACCCTCGAATTCGGTACTAAATGAAGGAAGAGTTGACAGTTGACAGTTGACAGTTGACAGTTGACAGAAGGAAGAATGAAGATGTTCGCCCTCTCCTGCTCTCCAATTCTCTCGCTCTCTCGCTTTACCGCTATCTTCTCCTTTGATATGGGTGGAAGATTGCGGGAGAGCGAGAGACTAAAATAGACCTATTGCAAAAATCCGAAAATACCCTGAAACCATCTGCGTCAATCGGTGTTGCATCTGCCCGATATCTGCGGTTGCTCTATGACTCGAAGATTGCAAGAGGTCTAATATTCAACTCACAACCAGTAAAATTAGTTGCAGGACTGATTCTCAGAGGATGCAACTGTGGCACTCTCAGCTTTTTCTACCTGTACTTTCGGCGTGCATGAAATGTTGCAGCCAGTGGCGGCCCGCTAAGAATAAGTTATCAAAAAGATCGATCGGCTTTTAGAATGAGGACATGAGACCAGTTTATAGGCAATACTAGAGCAAATAAAATACAACATTTGAGGAAGCGCTGATGAGATTATTGCGCCTCGCCGTCACTGTATCGGCTGCCTTGACTCCACTGATGGCTGAAGCTGCCTTTAGCCGTCCCATGCCGGGAACAGCCCAGTTTCCCCAAGCCTCAAATCCACGAGTAGACGTGCCGGTTTGCTTCATCGAAACCCCAAGCGGTACAACTTTTGATTTAGTCAGCTTGTGCGGCAGCAACGTTGCTCCCCAAAAAATGGCTCCCGCAGCCGGCAACCCCGCCAATACTCCTGCAAATAACCCCAATGCAGCCAATCCGGCAGCCGCCCCGAACCGCAACAGCATTACCAGAGATGCTGCCGGCGCCCCGATAACTATTCCTGCGGGGACTGCAAATCCCGCCAATCCCAACAATCCCGCCAATCCCAACAATCCCAACAATCCCAACAATCCCAATAATCCCAATCCGGGAAGTTCGCCGAATACCAATCAGAATAATCTGAATCCGGGAACTTTGCCGAATACCAATCAGAATAATCTGAATCCGGGAAGTTCGCCGTACACCAATCCCACCAATGTCAATCCGGGAACTTCGCCCAATACCAATCAGAATAATTTCAATCCTGGAACTTTGCCCAATACCAATCAGAATAATTTCAATCCTGGAACTTCGCCCAATACCAATCCCAGCAACACTTTGTCTCCCAATAGTGGAACTGGCAACGGCAGGGGTACTTTTTGAACTGCCGCCTGATGAGTTAAGCTAAGACTTTGTAGTGGCGATCCTCTTCGAGGGCTTCGCTAACGCACTTGAGGAGACCTACTGTGTCAAACTTAGTTCAACGCTTAGAAATAACCGATCATCCACAGCTTGAAAAATCCCTCGGCTATCGAGGAGACAGTCGCTGGATAGCTTGGCGGTGGGAACCCGAAATCGACCAACTTATTTCCTGCGACGGCAAAACAGTCGGCACTGGCAATAATATGGCTTGGCTGGTGTTTTTGCAGCATGATTTAGTTAAGCCTGCTCTACAAGAGTACAACCTCGGCGAGGGCGATCGACATTCGCTACTTTTGGACACCGAAACTCGAAATCTCTACATTGGCGAAGGGAAAGCAGTTGAAAGTCTACTGGAACAGCCGGAAAGTTTAGCTTTGTTAGCCTGTCTAGATGGCGGAAATGCCGATCGACAAACGGCCGAAACATCGCAGCAAACGCTATCTAAACTAACACCAACAGCAGTTTTTCGCCACCTAAAAAATGCCATTCCTTTCGGTATCGCGGCCGCTTTAATAGGTGTTTTAGGAGTCGGAACCGGATTGTTTATAGTACCGTCTGTGCAGCAGAGACTAGCCAAAAAAACAGCTTTTACTTCCCCAATTAGTTCAGCAGCCAACTGCGGGATTGGCGGTTCCGACGATTTTTCAGCCTATGTCGGCTCGTCAAGCGGAAATAAAGAACTTCACTTAATCGTCGTTTACGAAGCTACTGCGGATCACGGGAACGCAAATAGAGGGAAAAGTATCGAAATCAAAGTAGAACGCCGAAACAAGCCGATAATTCTCGCACTTTCAGCCTACGAACCGACCAACTGGAACCTGACTGTAGAACCCGGAGCCGTTATCGAAAAAATCATTATTAACGGATACAATAACCAAACTGTTTCAGGAGTTTCTGGAATTCCGATAGAAAAGCACAGCTACACAGAAACTGGAGACTATATCGGCAACTTTATCTACAAATGGGGTGCTACCGCTGAAAGTGCCAATACACCCTCCCTTGTGACTAAATTGGAAGAGATGAACCGTACAAGTTTAACTTCTTTTCAAGGATGCTACAGAGGTACAAACTTTACTATTAAATGAGAGCAGCGACAGACGGCGACCAGTTAAAACCTATCCCACTAAAATTAAAAAACCCGCGTCGGCGGGTTTTTTATTAACAGTTAAACCTATTAGCATTTCTATGGTATAATACGCCGTGGCATCATTACCAATTATCAATTTCCAATTCAGACAATGCTAATCAAATCCCTATGAAATACTGGTACGAAACGCTCGCAGTAGCGCAGCGAATTTTAATTGAATTGGGAAGGCGGCGGCGTAGCTTAGTCTTGTGGAGTATTTTCCCAGTTTCAATCTTGCTAATCAACGGTTTAATTTTAAAAGAACGCGCAAATCTCACCACAGCAAAAGCCTTTGAAAGTGCTGCACCTGCAAGCTTAGTAGGAGCGGCTTTATTTTTTAGCTGTCTCGGCGGTAGCGTAGCAACGGTAGTGTCAGAGCGAGAACAGCATACTCTCAAACGCTTGTTTATTTCCCCCCTGAGCGGCACTTCCTACTTTTTAGGAATTTTTCTGGCTCACAGTTGCATCGGCATAGGTCAGGTACTTTTAGTATACACGATCGCAGCGTGTTTTGGAGCACAATTTCAAGGCTCTATTTTATTAGGATGCGCGATTATTCTGCTCAGTATTATATCTTACGTAGGCGTCGGCTTTATTCTGGGAACGCAGTTTGCGAGGCGCACTGAAGATGTCAACTCGCTAGTAGCAGCTTTCGGCGTTCCTTTGTTGATTTTAGGAGGCGCATTTTTGCCGACAGCGCTCTTTCCCAAAAGCCTGCTGGATCTCGCCCAGTACAATCCAATTTATCACATGAACGAAGCGCTAATAGGCGTGTGGGCTAACGGTAAAAATTTTGCTGATATTGAGTCGCACTTTTGGTTTTTGTTAATTTTTGCTATCTTAATGATAGGAGGCGGATGGCTGTCTTATCGGCGGATGTTGAGAGTGGAAAGAAGACTTTAAAGAAATCAGGGGAAGGAAAAAATAATTTATAGGAAACAAAAACTAGGAGAATTTAAGCAGTGCTGCAAATTCAAAAGCTAAATAAGTCTTACGGCGAGCGTTCAGTGCTTAAAGATTTAACACTGCACATTCAAGCTGGCGAAATTTACGGTTTACTCGGACAAAACGGGGCGGGAAAAACTACAACTATCAATATTTTATGCAATTTGCTAAATGCTGACAGCGGTAAGGTTTCCATCAATGGCGAACCTGTTTCGGAATCTACTAAAATGTTAATAGGTGTAGCGCCACAAGAAAATCTGCTTTACAAAAGCCTTAGCTGTGAAGAAAATCTCAATTTTTTTGCTCAAATTTACGGTTTAGATCGCAAACAGCGCCGCTATCAAGTAGAACAATGTTTAAAAGCAGTAAATTTGACAGATAGAGCTAAAAGTCCGGTGGAAACTTTGAGCGGAGGAATGCAGCGCCGTTTGAATATTGCAGTGGCTTTGGTACACCAGCCTAAATTAGTAATTTTAGATGAACCGACAACGGGTTTAGACATAGAAGCTCGTTATGAAATTTGGGAGTTAATTCAGCGGTTGCAATCGGAAGGAATTACGATTTTGCTGACAACTCATTTGTTGGATGAAGCTGAGCGTTTGTGTCAGCGAATAGGGATTTTAAAGAATGGTAGTATTGTTGCTGAGGGCAGTTTGGAGGAGTTGCAAAAATTGATTCCGGCTCAGGAAATTATTGTGGTTAAAACTGCGGAAGAAGAAAAGACTATAGCCCGTGCTGAAGAATACGGTTTTATTTCCCGTCGCTACGGTAGCGATTTGGCTTTTTGGTTGCCGGAACGTTTGGAATTAAAGGAGATTATTTTACTTTTTGATGGGATTTCTATTGATTCAATAGCTCGGTATCCGGTGCGGTTAGAACATATTTATGTTGAGGTGACAAAACAAAGCGGACTCGTTTCGTAGAAGACAGGGCGGTTGAAACCGCGTCTAGACAAACAAAACCCGCCTCTGCGGGTTGAAGGGTGAGCGGTTAATATCACATTTATGGCGACAAAATCCACTCCCAGCGGGTTGGAATTTAACTGGTTTAACTGGTTCCCAGGCTGGAGCCTGGGAACGAGTAATCCGCAATTCTCAAGTATCAGTTTAGACGGCTTTTGCCCAGGATAGCCAAGTTTCCATCGGGCGGAAACCTACTGATTTGTAAAGCTTTGTCGCGCCTGTCAAACTGTCTGCATCGACGCTGAGTTTGGCTGTATTTGCACCCGCCGCTTTTAAGGTGTGCAAACCAGCTAACAGCATTGCTTTTCCTAATCCCATTTTCCGAAAGTCGCGCCGCGTACCCAACAGTTCTATCCAACCGTCTTTTGTGTCGCTGCGGGGGTTTTTTTGGGGTTTGATTTCACAGTCGCAGAAAGCTGCAAATCTACGATCGCCCGAAACAGCAATTAAATCTAATTCCGGATGATAATTCTCGTCTTGCATCCAGTATCGCACGGTTTCGGCAGTTAAATCGTGGTGGTTCCAGTGATCGATAAATGATTGGTTGAACATTTCTACCCAGGGTTGGATGTCTTGTTCTCCCGAGACGTGCGTCAGGGCAAAATCTGCGGGAAATTCGGGTGCGGGAATTGGTTCGGCGAGCGATCGCGCCATTGTGAGAAAATAGCGATCGACTTCAAAGCCCTGTTTCTCTAACAGCCGCATCCCATCAGTTTTATCCTCACGGCTGTGGGTGCGCAATTTTGCGGGCAAATTCCGTTCTTTGGCGACTTCGCCCAGCCGTTTTTCTGCCCATTTAATGATGTTTTCTCCCAAACCTTCGCCGCGCAGATGTGGATGGACGTAAAACCAGAGACAGCCCTCTATTTCATCCTCGGAATCGGGCATATCGAGGAGTGCTAAACCGATTAGTTTGTAGTTACCGTCTTCCCACAACTGTACGTCGCGGGCTTTGTCGAGTTTGGGGGCGTCAAGTACGAGCTTGAGTTCGCTGGCGGATACTTCTTCGCCGAGTCGATCGACTGTTTCGCAAGCATCGATTAAATTGGCGATCGCGCACCAGTCAGTTTTGCCCTTGTAGGAGCGTGTTGTCAAGATATTCATAGAAAACTTTGCAATCCGTAAATTCGGACTGTTCCTCTTAATGGGTATTGGCAAATGAGTACAGTAATTCGGACATTTTGCACAAATGTCAGTAACAGGCTTTCTGGCCTGTTCTACAAGAAATAAGTATTGTTGTGGGGCGGTAATCTTTGCCCGCACCTCAATGGATTTTAGTAGTTGAGAATGGTGTTGATAAAACTCAGAAACCTGTTTATATCACCCAGGTTTTCAGGTTTTATCTCATAGCGCAATCATAAAAATTGGTTTGCCCTTTTGGGCTAGTTTTGTATTTGAGTTCCAGGTCAGAGAAGCGCCCAACATTGGAAAGCAGCGCCCTCGAAGTTATCAATGCTGGTGCTTGAGTAACTCTCGTTTAAATAAATTTAAGACAGCTAAGTAAAGAAGTTTTCACCCCCACCGGGTAGTTGATTTTTACTTTGGCTCTGTTTTACAATAAATCCTGTTTCAGGGATTTGTTGCTGCTCCTATTTACTCCACCGCTTGGGGGAGGGGAGAAGTTGAACCTATGAAAAAGTTCCCTAATTCCACTATAACCGTTCAGGTTTTTTTTGGCAAGTTTGAGATGAGGGGAGTTTTGTTTGTATTAACGGGAGCTGTGATTTTGCTATAGAAGCACCGCCCTTTTTACCGGGCATAAGTGTAGCTTTTATAACTTTTTGTGGCACTTGAAGATTTAATTTTATCCTAACGTTAAACTAACGTTAAACTGTTTTATCGGATTTGCATGAGGTCAATATGCTCGACAACCTCGATTTAGATATTTCCTTGGACAAAGAAACCTATGATGCCAAAATCGAAGTTTTAATGCAGCAGTTGCGATCGCTCCAACAAACCTGCTGGGAAAAAAAACTGCCCGCAATCATCGTCCTCGAAGGCTGGGCGGCCGCGGGGAAAGGCGCCCTGGTCAAAAAAATGGTGGGTTACATGGATCCGCGCGGGTTTGCCGTGCACCCGATTTGGCCGCCGTCAGCAGAAGAAATGGGCTATCCTTTTCTGTGGCGGTTTTGGCAGAAACTTCCGGCGCGAGGGCGGATTGGCTTTTTCTATCACAGTTGGTACACTCACGTTTTAGAAGACCGGTTGTTCCAGAGAGTCTCCGACGCCGAAGTACCGACAGTCATCAGACAAATCAACGCCTTCGAGCGGCAGATGGTAAATGACGGCGCGGCAATTGCCAAATTTTGGATTCACCTGAGCAAAAAAGAACTCAAACACCGGCTCAAAAAACTAGAAGACGACAGTTTACAATCTTGGCGAGTGCGACCCGAAGACTGGAAACAAGCCAAAAAATACGAAGAATACACAACTTTGGCCGAAGAAATGGTAACTCAAACCGGCACGGGCCCCGCACCTTGGACCCTCGTAGAAGGTGACTGTCAGCGCTGGGCGAGAGTCAAAGTTTTAACCCAAATGGCAGCGACAATTACAGAAGCCTTAGACAGACTCCCGACGCAATCTGCACCAGTGAAATTGCCGCCTCAAGAAAGATTACAACCCACCGAACCCGACTTGCTCGCCCAAGTAGATTTAACTCAATCGCTGTCGCCAGAAGAATACAAACATGAACTTCGCGCAGCACAAACCCGTTTTGGCAAACTGCAACAAAGTATCTACGAAGATGAAATCCCGGTGTTAGTGCTGTTTGAAGGTTGGGACGCCGCCGGCAAAGGAGGAGCAATCAAACGCTTGACGGATGTCCTAGACCCCCGCAGTTACACTGTTAATCCGTTTGCGGCCCCCACAGACGAAGAAAAATCTCACCAGTACCTCTGGCGGTTCTGGCGGCGGTTGCCAGCGGCTGGTAAAATCAGCATTTGCGATCGTAGTTGGTATGGTAGAGTGCTCGTCGAGCGAGTCGAAGGATTTGCGGCTGAACCCGAATGGCGCCGAGCTTACCAGGAAATCAACGAATTTGAGGAGCAACTCACCAGTTTCGGTTGTGTCGTAGTTAAATTCTGGCTGCACATCAGTCCTGACGAGCAACTAAAGCGGTTTACAGAGCGAGAAAAAAATCCATTTAAAGAATACAAACTCACTCCTGAAGATTGGCGCAATCGGGAAAAGTGGAATTATTATGAAGTGGCGGTGAATCAAATGATTCAGCGCACCAGCACGCCGGCTGCTCCCTGGACTCTAATTGCGGCCGATAACAAGTATTATGCTCGTGTTAAAGTAATTCAAACGGTAACGCAGGCAATTCGGAATCAACTGAAACGCCGATAAATTGGGATTGGTGAATGGGTAACAGGTAATGGGAAAAATAGCAGCAGCACAAAGCAGGCAAGATTGCCAAGTCAATTTCACCTGCCGTCGGCTCCATCCATTGCCGATGACCAATCAACTATTACCAGTTATCAATTACCAATTAACTGTCAGCAATCTGTGACCCTCCCCAAAAAGGGGTAATAGCCCCCAACGCTCCTGACGGTCGATTCTAAAATTTTAGATCGAAGTGCAAGCTCCTAGATTCATCTGCGGAGTTAATCTCAAATCTCAAATCTCAAATCTCAAATCGACAGACTGGAAGTAGCGGGTTCGATTGCCTGTAACCAATAGACCTCTTGCAAAAATCCGAAAATACCCTGAAACCATCTGCGTCAATCGGTGTTGATCTGCCCGATATCTGCGGTTGCTCTATGACTGGAAGATTTTTGCAATAGGTCTAATAGTTGATAGCTGACTGGAATCGAGCATTTCTTAGAAATGCGATCGCAGTGCGCGATCGGCGAAAGTTAACAACCCAACCGATGCCGGCATTGCCTATCGCAGCTAAATTCGCGCTCGTTTCCACAATTCCGTACTAATTTATGAAGACACAAAATATTGCAAGATGCCTGAACTATTCGCTCGCATTCTATTTCTATTCCTCATCTTCTCACTGATCAAATCGTGGTGGGATCAATCGGGAGGCAAAGACAATCCGTTATTAGACCGGCTGCGCGTTTTGTTGCTGATCAGCCTTTTATTCCTGGCTTTTTTCGCGCCAGACACACCAGTCGGAGCGGCGATTTTTGGCTTGATAGCTTTCTTCTTTAAGCCGCTGGGTTTTTCGATCACGCTGCTGGTGATTGCATCGGCGCTGATCACCAACGGGGGCATCCGCAACCCGGCACCGAGAATGATCCTGGCAGCACTGCTAGTTTTGATCCTGTCGAGTATGCCAGTTGTGGCTTATTGGTTCGCCGATCAAGCAGAACGGGATGCGGCTGCACGCACCACAGTTTGCTGCGATGAAACAGCCGCGGCGATCGTTTTACTGGGTAAGGGAACCACTCAGCCTCACTTCGCCAACCGAGAAGCGATTCAACTGACAGACGCAGGCAATCGCCTGCCCTATGCTGCGGTTTTGTACAAAAAACAACTCGCACCTTTGGTCATCGTTAGCGCTGGGCCCAGAGCCGAGTTACAGAATTATACTGGCGAAGCTAAGGATATCCAGACTTTGCTAGCAAGCAACATGGGCGTGCCGCGCACCAGTATCGTTCTCGACGATAACGGCAGTAACATACGCACTAGCGCCGAGGAAGTGAGAAAGATCCTCGACACCCGCGGCGTCGGGCGCAAGGTTATTCTGGTCACATCTGCGATTCAGATGCGCCGTGCCAGCCTAGCATTTGCAAATATGGGCATTCAGGTGATTCCCAGAGCTACCGATTTCTACACTTACCAGCCCGTGTCAGGAGGGAAATCCCGACTGCGCTTAGATGCGGCAGATTTTTTGCCTAGTGCAGAAGCTTTGGTAACTACGACACGAGTATTCGATGAATATTTCGGGTCTGTTTATTACTATTTGCGCGGCTGGCAGGCTCCCAGAGCCTAAAGCGGCAAGTTGGTGGTGTTTTTCTGAGGCAACACCGACTGCTCCCCAGATTGGTTTAACATCTCATGAGAATCAGACCTTTGTGGGGGGCTGTATTGTCTCATTCCGGCGGGATCGCCGACGGCAAAGTTGGCAGTTAATAAAAACACCGCCCAAAATATAGGCGCTTCCCACTTGGATGTTGTTGGGGCTGGTGGAGCTGGGGTTGTGACGGATTCAACGTTGATTTTGATGTCTAGTTTACCCTCAATTTCTTTGCCTTTGAGAACTCCGTCCTTGCACACCCCCTTAAAAATCATTGGAGCGGGTTTTGGTGCTTCTGTTTTCGGTTCATCTGCCATTTTTTTATCCGGTTTTTGGTAGATCTGGTTGGATAGTAATTTCTCAGAGGTTCGGGGGTTTTCCGGAAAGGATTGCGCGAACTCTGAAATAATTAAATTAAAGATGCACCCCGCCCCTTGTTGGGGATTGAACATAAGAACCTGAAGGCATTTCAAGCTAGTGCTTGTTTTTTTTTGTAGCAGCGCTGTCTGAAAGCTGCTACTTATCTATCTGGATGAAAGGGAGATTTTTATGCAAAGACAGATTTTTATGCAAAATTGTCAATAAATTTATTATCTCCACGCAAGCGAAAACGTCAATACGCTTAAAGCTGAGCTTGGTTTTTGTAACCTCAGAAATTCTATTTCTGGCAGGAGTGGAAGTGGCGCAATTATCTGGAAAACC
>JBDTEI010000276.1:0-5379 GCA_039922675.1 Microcoleus sp. | reverse complement strand
TTAACAGTCAAAAGTCAAAAGTCAAAAGTTAACAGTTAACAGTCAACTGACAAACATGAGGTAATTAATTACCCGATTTCCCTACCTTCAAGGCATCAAATTGTGGTGGTACAAATTCGCGTACCAGATTCCAGAAATGGGCGATCGGCGGAATTTGCATTCGATCGTGAGTTGTGACTAACACTACTTCGCGAGTCCAAGTCGGATCGATCGCCGATTGACCGTTAGCGAAGCCCTCGAAGAGGATCGCCGAAACCTTGGAATTTGCGCTTTCTTGGGCGATCGACCGAATTGCTAAAGTGCGATCGCCCACAGCGTCCATCAAAGCTGAATGCGGCAGCAAAGCAATCAATTCTCCCTGGCGCACCACACCCCGAAAAGCATCAAGAGTGTTGAGTTCCAAAACAGCATGAAGTTTAGCACCGATGCGTCCGAATTGCTCTTGTACCATCCGCTGCATTCCGTACCCGTCCTTAAACACCACTTGCGGGTAACAAATCAATTCCGGCCAAGGTACTCGATCGTACTGGGCCAGGGGATGATTCGCCGCCATCAATACTTCGATCGGCTCATTGTAGAGCACCTGAACCAACATTTCCGGGGCTTGAGTAAAATAGCGGTTGTTCATCACCACCGCGATGTCCACCAAACCGTCTTTGAGAACTTTCAAAGCTCGATCGCTCCCCAGGGAAGTCACCCGCAACTGCACGTTAGGATAGTCGTGGCAAAACCTTTGTAACACAGGCGGCAAATAAGCAGCACAAACCGAGTGAATCGCCGCCACGCACAATTCCGGCTGCTTTCCCGCCAGCAAGTCTCCCAATTCTTCAGCAGCATTTTGCCAACTCTGACAGATTTTACGAGCATGAGGTAGCAGGCGCTCTCCTCCCACAGTCAGCTTTGCGTGGGCGGTGCGGTGAAACAGTGACAAACCCACTTCCGCTTCAAGTCCCTGCACTTGACGGCTAATAGTCGATTGGGTAACGCCGCACTTTCGGGCTGCTTGCTGAAAGCTACCGGTTTGGGCAACTGAAAGAAATGCTTGAAGCTGCTCTAAGCGCATGGATGTTTAATTCGAGATGGTTTCAGAAATTTAACTGGTAAATCCTCAGAGACATTAACCGATTTACTAGAAGAATTTAGTACACCTTGATACAGGTACGGATTAGTTTTGATTCCAGGGCGAGAGGCGGGGATGCTGGGCTCTAGGCATTAACTTGCTCGGGCAGGATTTATTCTGCCAAATTAGAGTTCGATTCTCCAATTCTCCAATATTGAATCAATTTATTAAGCTGTTGTGCAGATTGATTGTGTATGGTAATAGACCTCTTGCAGAAATCTTCGACTCATAGAGCAACCGCAGATATCGGGCAGATGGAACACCGATTGATGCAGATGGTTTCAGGGTATTTTCGGATTTTTGCAAGAGGTCTAATTGAGGGGGAGAGGGGGAGAGGATTTTTGATAGATTCTCTAAATTTACAATTTAAATGCACAACAGCTTAGTTGACAATTTTATTAATAAAACGATTTAATCAAGATTAATTTATCTTTATTTTTAACTTGGTGACTCGATAACTTGAATGAAGTACACAGTCTGATTGTGTTCATAAATTGCGCTAAGTAACTTGTTTTTTGGGCAAGGTTAAAAATTGAAGACTATCATTTTATGTCGTACATTTTTCAGTATTATAGTACCTTGCTCTCTTTATTGTTGTCAATAAATGTCCGAATATTGCCGCATGGTTAAAACCCGCGATAAACTTTCATCGCCGGCCTAAAGTCACTGTTGTTTTCTGTTTTTTTTGTGTATAAACTAGGAATTACCGGGTCAGCAACACAAGTGCAAGTACGATCGATCGCACAGGAAAGCCGAAATGCTGCAATTTCTTAAGATTATGTCATTTAACCACAATTTAATGCTTCAAGGTGGATTTCTAGAGTGGCAACCGCAGTTAATGGGACTACACGCGGTTAGCGATTTGTTAATTGCCTTAACTTATTACTCAATTCCAGTGATTCTGACATACTTTGCCAGGAAGCAGCGGGATGTGCGTTTGAACAAGGGTTTTCTCCTATTGGGAGCCTGGTTTTTCTGTGGCGGCACAACTCACCTGATGCAAGTTTTGATGCTGGTGCATCCCAGCTACGGGCTGTCAAGTTTGCTCGCCGCCGTTACCGCTGTCATTTCTTTGTGGGCTGTGGCGGAACTGATACCCTCGCTTTCTCAAGTGTTGGGTTTGGGTGGGGCGACAAAATTAGCAGCAAATACAGCGGTGGAAACTCAAAAGGTCGATCGCAAGCAAGTTGACTCTACCATTAAAAATTACGCAACTTCCCCCCCAAACGAACTCCAGCAAATTAACCAGCAATTGCTCGCAGAAATAGCGCAGCGCGAGCGAGTCGAGGAACTCCTGCTCGATAGTGTAAGCAAGCTGCAAGAAAGTGAAGAACGCTTCCGCGTTTTTCAGGAATTATCTCTAGACGGATTTAACGTGTTCCACAGCATTCGCGACGAATCCCAAATTGTGGATTTTGAATGGGAATACGTCAATCCCGCAGCAGCCAAAATTCAGCGGCTCACTCCTGAAGAATTAACCGGAAAGCGATTGCTAGAAGTGCTACCCGGTCATAAAGATAGCGGTTTGTTCGATCGTTACGCGCAAGTTGTAGAAACAGGAATTCCCCTCGATACCGAGATTTCTTACAACAGTGAAGGCATTGTCGGCTGGTTTCGGATTATGACAGTTAAATTGGGCGACGGTGTAGCTATTTCTTTCAGCGATATTACTGACCGCAAGCAAGCAGAAGCATCCTTGGGCGACGCGCTGCAAAAACTTACTTCTCATTTTGAAAATACGCCTTTAGCAGTGATTGAGTGGGATGAAAATTTTTGCCTCAGTGGGTGGTCGCCGGCTGCTGAAAAGATTTTTGGGTGGAAGGCAACAGAAGTTTTAGGCAAGCATTTTAGCGAATGGAATTTTATTTTTGACGGCGATGTAAAAAATGTACGATCGGCAATTAATAGTTTAAAAAACCAAGAAGCTCGCTGTAATGTAGTTCGCAACAGCAATTATCATAAGTCGGGTGCGCTGGTACATTGCGAGTGGTATAATTCGGCTTTTTACAGCGATTCTGGACAGTTAATATCGCTGCTGTCTCTGGTTTTGGACGTGACGGAACGCTTTAAGTTTATGGAAGTGCTGCGACAGTCTGAAGAGCGGTTTCGGATTGCGGCCGAAAGTGCCAGCGATTTGATTTACGAATGGGATATCGAGACGGGTATCGTGCTGTGGTTCGGTCACATTGACGAACTTTTGGAGTACGAAAAAGGCGGATTTCCGAGGACGAGAGCAGCTTGGAACAGTATCTTGCATTCGGAAGACCGCGATCGAGTATTGGCAGCGGTCGATCGATATTTGAGTGCGCCAGACAGCTCTACTGCCCCATTTTTTCAGGAATACCGCGTGCAGTGTCAGGGTGGCGGCTTGCTCCACTGGATCGATCGCGGCAAAGTAGTGCTCGACAAACAAGGCAATCCCTACAAATGGATCGGTGCGATCGACGACATCAGCGATCGCAAAGCAGCCGAAGAACAGCGGAATCAGGCTTTGGCGCGGGAACAGACAGCCCGCCACGAAGCCGAAGCCAGCGAACAGTTGTACCGCGTCCTCGCTGAAGCCATCCCGCAAATAGTTTGGACTGGTTTGCCGGACGGCTGGATCGACTACTACAACCAGCGCTGGTTTGAATACACCGGCTTGACCCTAGAAGAAACTCAAGGCTGGGGGTGGCAGCCAGTGTTGCATCCAGATGACCTGGAAAATAGCCTGGAACGCTGGAATTACTCGGTGCAGACGGGGGAGACTTATGAGGTGGAATACCGCTTGAAACGGGCATCTGACGGGGCTTTCCGCTGGCATCTGGGTCGGGCAATGCCGGTGCGGGACGCTCTTGGGAACATCCTCAAGTGGTTCGGGACTTCTACGGATATTGACGATCGCCAGCGATCGGCCCAAACAGCAGATTTCCGCGCCCGAGCTTTGGCTTTGCTGTCGTCGGCTTCCCTCAATTACCAGGAGGCGCTGCAAGGTTTGGCAGATTTAGCAGTACCGGGGCTGGGGGATTGGTGCTGCGTGCATTTAATCGAGGCCGACGGCTCGATCAGCTTGCAAGCAGTTGCCCACTCCGATCCGAGCAAAGTTTCTCTGCTGTGGCAAATCGACCAGCGAATGCCCGTAGACCCCCAGGGACGCCACGGAGTAGCCAAGGTGCTGCGGACTGGGGAGTCGAAGCTCTACTCAGAAATACCGAATTGGGCGATCGATGCGGTTGTGCTGGACAGGGATCTGCTGGAACTACTGCGCTCCCAAACCCCGCTGTCAGCAATCTGCGTGCCGCTGATCGCTCGCGGGCGGACATTGGGAGCGATTTCGCTGCTGTGCGGGGAGTCGGGGCGCCGCTGCGAGGAGAGCGATTTGGTGTTGCTCTCCGATTTGGCGCGGGATGCGGCGGTGGCGATCGACAATGCGCGGCTTTACCGGGAAGCAGCGGAGGCGAATCGAATTAAAGATGAGTTTTTGGCAACGCTTTCTCACGAGTTGCGGACGCCTCTGAACGCGATTTTGGGCTGGGCCCAGATGCTGCGGCACCGCAAGTTGAGTGCCGAAAAAACGGCTGTAGCTTTGGAGACTATTGAACGAAACGCGCGGTTGCAGACTCAGATGATTGAGGATTTGCTGGACGTTTCCCGGATTGTGAGCGGCAAAGTGTGTTTGAAGTTGTCTCCGGTGGATTTGGTACGGACTGTAGAAACTGCCGTGAAGGCGCTGGGCCCTGATGCTGAAGCTCGGGGAGTTGAATTGGCGATTTTTTACGGCCAAGGGGTGAGCTTGGTAACGGGCGATGCTACTCGTTTGCAGCAGGTGGTGTGGAATTTGATCTCGAATGCGATTAAGTTTACGCCGCCGTCGGGTCGCGTGGAAATCAGGCTGTCGGAGAATGGAGAACCGCGATCGGCTGGTAGTGCGATGTTGTCTCTGTCTCAGGTTCACTCTGTGGCGATCGCCGTTAACGATACAGGAATTGGCATCAGCAAGGAGTTTTTGCCGTTTGTGTTCGATCGCTTCCGCCAAGCTGACAGTAGTTCTACGCGCAATTACGGCGGGCTGGGACTGGGATTGGCGATCGTCCGCCATCTGGTGGAACTCCACGGCGGCACTGTCTGGGTCGAAAGTCCCGGCCTAGGACTCGGCTCGACTTTCGGGGTGCGATTGCCGATCGAGCAGAGGTAAATTTTATATAAACGAGGTAAATTTTATATAAACGTAGAAAAGACGGCGAATTCCATTCGCCGTCTTTTCTGAATTCTCCTGCTTA
>JBDTEI010000275.1:0-8794 GCA_039922675.1 Microcoleus sp. | reverse complement strand
TGCTGGGAGATTTACTTTGCCTGTAGCTGTGGATTGATTGATAATTGTACCGGAATTTTCTCTAAATCTGAGACCAACGGGAATATTAACTGTTAACAGCGGAGATGTTTGCGGGTTGGTGCTGCTGAATTCAAAGCCGTTATTAAATATAATACTGTCAGCCGTTGAACCAATAAACGAACCGCGCAAATCTAAGCGAGAATTCGGGCCGAAGACAATTCCTTGTGGATTGATTAAAAATAAGTTTGCATTTCCTTGCACGCCCAAAGTTCCTAAAATATTTGAGGGTTTCCCGCCCGTGACGCGAGTGAAAATGTTAGCAATTCCGCTGGAATTGGCAAAATAAGCTCCTCGCCCTTCGCCAATGTTGAATTCGCGGAAACTGTGAAAGAGATTGGAGCCGCGAACTGCGCCGCCAGTGATTCTATCTGAGGGTAAGTTGTTGATATTATCGGGAACAAGGCGCGAATTTTCCTTGCCCAAGCTGCTGTCGGGGATGATTTGGGCGATCGCACTTCCAGGAAATAGCAACAGCAATACAAACAGTAGGGAGGTCGGCAAGCGAGGCATAAAAAAACTCCTACTAAGGATAAAGTTTATCGGTGTAAGCTCATCTAACTTATCTAAAGTGTTTGAACTTGGCTGCTTAGTAGAATTTGCTCTACAGTAATTTCTAATTCTGGGAAAGTGGGGGAAATAATCCGCTCATTATCTCTAAAACTTTGAACTACATAGTGGTCATTTCTCAAGCGCTCGCTTTCTCTGTGAAAAGACCGCGCTAGATATCGTGCCACATTTTTATCAGCTCTAGTTGATTCCACTTTGACAATCTCCCCATTTACAAGTTCGTATATCCCAGCTCCGTCGAGGTAGTTTTGGAGGAAGTCTGCAAATGTTAGTTGAGTTTTTGTCTGAACCATAAGACAATCCCTTCTGTGTTAACTACGTTATCTTGACAAAATATTATATAAGATTGCAAAAATTGCAAATTATCCTTAAATTATCTGCGTTCATCTGCGTGCATCTGCGGTTGTTGACCGATCGATCAAAAAAAGATGCAAATTGCGATCGCCGTCTAATAACTAGAAAGCAAAGTAATTAATCCGAAAGTAGATGCCTTTTTCTTGGAAAGTTCGATCGCCCGATCGAGCATTAATCAAAGGAATACCGTAGTCTAGACGCACGTTTAACCGATCGCCCATTTGCAAAACTAGCCCCAAACCCGCACCCAGCAGTTTGTCAGAGTCAGCATTCGGTTTTTCTCCTGAATGGTTCCAGCCTACCCCAAAATCGACAAACGGAGCGACTTGTAACAATCCTTTGACTTTCGGCACTCGCCACACCGGGATTCGCACCTCCGCAGATGCGATCGCACCGCTATCAGTTAACAACAAATCTTGCCGGTATCCGCGCACGCTTTGCACGCCGCCGATCCCGATTTGTTCGAGAGAAAGCAGCGGGCGATCGGCGAATTGAATGTCGGAACGCACTATCAGCAAGGTTTCTGGCGCCAGCCGCCGCACGTACTGCGCTTGTCCGCGCCATGCCAGAAAGCGACTGTCAGGGCCGCTACTATTGACAGTAGCGCCCAAAAAATCGGTACCGACGGAAAACTGCGATCGCGCCGCGAGCACTTGTCGGGAATTCCGCTGCACATATTCCTGAAAAAACCGCACCGCCGAAACCCGCGTTTCGCCACGATCATTTGCTCCCGCCGAAAGCCCAAATCTTTGTCCCAACAGGAATGTGTCGCTTTCTTGCCGCGCAAGTGTCACTCCCACAGCTAAAGTGCGATCGGGCTTTTCGACGATCGGCTGGCGGTAAGTTAACTCGTAAGTCCGCGATTTTCCCTCGATTCCCGCAGCATCAAACGGTTGCTCGATGACGTTAGTGTTCGCAGCACTCGCAGCAAACCGAATCGTGCCGTTGCGGGGGTTGACGGGGAGTGTGTAGCTACCGTTGAATTCGTTGCTGCCATCGGTGTTAGCGTAGGATAGCTCTAACCCGTCGCCCAAGCCGACCAAATTTGCTTGATTGATGCGCACACCGCGCCGAAAACTGCCGACGCTGGGCGATCGATTGTTGTCTAGAAAAACTTCGCTGGTAAAGCTGTCTGCTTCTTTGATCCGCACTTCCAAACGGCTATTTTCCGGGCGGCTTCCGGCTTGCAATTCGGCCGAAATATTGGCAATCAAGGGGTCGAGTTGCAGCATTTGCAAGGCTTCTAGCAGTCGATCGCGATTGAGTGGCCGCCTGCTGGCTCGTTCTAGGCGCGATCGCACGTAATTTGCATTTAAACGCCTGTTTCCACTAATCACAATTTCATCTAATCCACCTTCGACAATCTGAATTTTCACCACACCTCCTTCTCTGGGAAATGTTTGGTTGGCGGGAATTACAGCGCCGGAATTAATGTATCCTGCTGCTACGTATTTTTGAGTCACAGCCGCTTCTGCTGCGATCAGTTCCGCAAAAGTGATCTCGCGCCCCGCAAACTGTTGCGTAACTTCTGCCAGTTCGCGATCGCTAAAAGCTGTGTTTCCCTCAAATTCAAAGCGCGAAACCCTAATTGTACCCGGAATTCCCGGCCTCACATCGCCGGGAACTGGTGTTAGCTGGGTTGGCCCGAGGCGAGACGGCGGCGGAGGTTGGGGGGCTGTTAGTGGCGGTAATTCCGGTTCTCTGGGTTGAATTGGATTGGGCAGTTGGCTCAGTTGCGAATCTCGATTTGTGTCGATATTTTCTTCTAGCTTTCGATCTCGGTGAGAAAGCTCGGTTGCTTGAGTTTTTGTGTCTGATGTGCGATCGACTGAATTTACAACTTCCGGCTGCAATTTCGGATTAGGCCCTGGTAACGGCGTTTTCTCGTCAGTGTTTGTCAAGTCTTCGCGGGTGTCAAGATTGGTATCGTTGGTTCGTAAAGGTCGATCGGCTCCGCTGCTGACTGCTGCCAAATCCTCAACATTTGAGGTCAAAATTTCAACGTTACTCGCGACTGTTTTCGCTGGTTTTCCCAACCAAACTAACCCAAAGATGCCAGCAATTAAAAATAGTTTTTGCGATCGACAATTCATAGGCTACAATTGGGCCCCCAAATAATTGGGTAAAAATATTTTCACGACTTGAGCCTGCTC
This sequence comes from Microcoleus sp., assembly GCA_039922675.1. Lineage (GTDB taxonomy): Bacteria > Cyanobacteriota > Cyanobacteriia > Cyanobacteriales > Microcoleaceae > Microcoleus. Next base: position 5,660 of record JBDTEI010000275.1, on the reverse strand, counting down.
AACTTTAAATTAATTTAAACCCATAAAAAAGTAACAGCGACAGCCAACAGTTGTTTCGCAAGGGCATAGCCAGAAACCGGGCTTTTATGGAAAATACTGCGTTAAAACCCGCAGATGAGCGTAAAAAACCCGGTTTCTTTAATTTTGGTGCATGATACGACATCAGACTTTAATACCCCGTTCACTCTCTTTGTCCGCGCACCATCCGGACATCGTTTGTGTAGACGCGGTTTCAACCGCCGAGTCTTCTTAGCGGTTTCAACCGCCGAGTATTATTTGGAATTATGCAGAAACGCCCGCACTAGCAGCACCCATTTGAGCTCCGTCAGCCAAACCCACCAACTTAGCGCTCAACTCCCACATCCGATCGCCTTTTTCATCATCACGGGCTTGCGGAGAAACCTTCTGCACAAAAGACTTACCATCTTTTTTCTGGCGGTTTCCCCAACTCCAATAAGCCCCAGATTGCTTGTATTCCGGATCAGCAACCACCATCGCCAGCCTTTCCCCCGCCAACTCCTGCGATACGTAACCGCCGGTGATATTCTTCTGAAACAGCGGGAATAGCTTCTGAAACAAAGGATAGTGATTGCGGAAAAGCGGCGTATCCGCCACGCATCCCGGATACAAAGAAGTGAAATTAATCCCGGTGGATTCGTGAAAGCGGCGGTGCAATTCCCGCATCGTCAGCACATTGCAAACTTTGCTATCTTTGTAAGCCTTGACAGGTTCAAACTTCTTGCCGTCAGCCATCGAAATCTGGTCTTTAAAACCCGCTTCAAAGCCCTCAAAATTTCCCAAATCCGGGCGCGGCGGAATCTTCCCGCCCAGCTCGTCTGGATTGTGAGTCACAGTTCCCAAAATCACGATTCTCGCATCTTGATAATAGGAAGGCTTCATGCTATCCATCATTAGATTGCACAGCAGGAAATGACCGAGGTGATTGGTAGTCATCGTCAATTCGTAACCTTCAGGGCTGCGCAGCGGTTCCTTAATCAAAGGCATATAGATAGCCGCGTTGCACACCAAAGCATCTAGAGGCCTGCCGCTTGACTTGTATTCCCGAGCAAAGCGGCGCACGCTTTCCAAATCGCCCAAGTCAATCTGCATAATCGTGAAACTACCTTGAGGTATCCCCAACTCCTGGGCTGCGTCTCCGGCTTTGCGCACGTCGCGACAGGCCATGACTACGTGCCATCCTTTGTCTGCAAGGGCTTTTGCGCCGTACAAGCCGACGCCGGAGGATGCGCCGGTGATGATAACCGTTGACTTGTGATTTTGTGCCATTTTCTTAAAAGCGCTTCCGCTATTGATTATTTTGGGGCATCTCAAAACCTGAGCCAGCAGCTCGGATGTTTTGAGATACCCTCAGGTTAATAGGATAAGCCCAAACGTTCTGGATCTCAACTGTTAAAATAAGTCTAGAGTTGATGATTCTGCTAGGAGCTATGCGGTCTATCGAGCAACTGAGAGAGGAAATATTATCTGTACCTAATGAATCAATGGCACTCCTTGCAGACAAATTGGTAGAAAGCTGAGAATTCGACACCGACTCAGCAATTCAGGCAGTTTGCATTACTGAAGCAAAAAGACGCAGAGACGAGGTTCGGGATGGTTCTGTGCAACCGATTGCAGGCGAAGAAGCTTTGGCTCAAGTTAGGCGACTGATTGAGCTATGAGATATGTATTTCACCGCTTTTAAACATCTAGGTAAACCTATATCAACTCAGCGGTATAAGTTTCTTAAGCATTCTTTCCTAGCGCTGGCGCTTCCTCGGTATCGAGGTTGAGCTGGAACTCCCAGTTAGAAACGGTATAATAATCGTGCATTGGATTCATTATCTCGGAACACTTGATTCTTCTTCTCATTTTGATTATATATTCTGTAATTCATTGGGACTGACTTACCATTAATCTCGCTGTAATATATGGTGATTCAATTTAAACCAATAATAGTTTTATAGGCTTGGACTGACCAAAAATAACTAATCAATTCGGAATTTTTATGTTCGCTGTAAATCTTTTCTATGACTGTATCGTCTACACTCAGTATCCCTCCTATCAAGTTGATTATTTTCTCGCTCTGGTTGAATAAATCTTTCGGCTCATACCTTTCTCTTAACAAAAAGCGATTGATAGAATCGTGAGAAACATCTCCCTATCTCTCTCTATCTCCTACATTCTCCCTACGCGGTGGTTCTGACAACCAAAATAAGGTGTAAAGATCTATATTGCATTGTGCCATCGAGGGTTGAGTTATTTTTCTCCTTGTCCGATACCTAGAAAGTAGACGACCTATATTTATCAATTTACGTGAAAGTTATTTTGTCAATGTGTAAGTCTTGGGGACTTATCAATGCAAACCTTTAGCGGTCTAAAAAGGATGGGCTATTTAATCCACAATGTACTAGCTGCCAATTTGTCAATAAGTAGGTACATAGATTAGACCTCTTGCAAAAAATCCGAAAATACCCTGAAACCATCTGCGTCAATCGGTGTTGCATCTGCCCGATATCTGCGGTTGCTCTATGACTCGAAGATTTCTGCAAGAGGTCTATTAATTAGAGCTTACCTTGTCCGGTTGGGATTTCCCGATCCAAACAACATAAAAAAACCGGCTTCTTTGAGAAACCGGGTTTTGATCAATCAGTGGCTTTCTTGTGATGCAGTCTAATCCCTAAAAAGATGTCATATATAAAACTCCAGAAGTCCTTCTTCCCTTCCAATATTCCCAGACTTTGAGGAGAACCCTTTTCATCTAACAGTGGCTTCACAGCTTCATAGGCTGGCTGGTAATTGTACCAAGGAATCGAAGGCCACAAATGATGGATCAAATGATAGTTCTGTCCCAAAATTAAAATATTCAGAATCGGACTCGGATATACTCTGGCATTTTTCCAGCGATCGCGCTCGTGAAACGGACGGTGTGGCAAATAATCAAAAAATAATCCCAAGGCTAATCCCACCACCAAAGCAGGAGAAAACCAAAAATTCAGCACGTAACCTAAATGGTCGTATTGAATTGAGATATAAACCACTCCGATCACAAATAAACGGCTAAAAAACCATTCCCAAAGTTCGTATTTTCGCCACAGTTTGCGCTTAAAGAAGAAAATCTCGTGGTAAAAGAACCTCGCAGCAATCAACCACAGAGGCCCGCCAGTAGAAACATAATGGTCTGGATCGTTCTCTGGGTCATTAACGTGGGCGTGATGCTGCATATGTACCCGCGTAAACACCGGGTAAGCAAAGCCTAACATCAGGGCGCTGCCGTGTCCCAAAATAGCGTTAATTGTGCGATCGCGGTGCGCCGCGTGGTGAGACGCATCGTGAATCACAGTTCCCGCCATGTGCAACGCCACCACGTTTAGCGAAAAACAACACCAATCCGGCCAGTCCCCGTACCAGTAACCCACAAAGGAAATCGCGATAATCGCTAATGCACTCAAAAACAGCAGCAGCGTCGGATTCAAGTCACCCGGAGGACTCAGAAACTCTTTCGGCACTGTCAGCGGCCGTCCTGCCTCCGACATCTTTATTAACACTCCTTAATATTTCACACTTGCGTAGTATAAGATACAAGTCTCCCAATAGTAAAGTTTGGTGAAAAAACAGGGTGTAAGGTGTCGCGCCCTGATTTGTGAGGTTTCTCTGCACTCAAACTTTCAGGTACATGGGACAATCCCCAATCTAAAATCCCCAATCTCAAATTGTTGGCCCCCAAGTTGACGAACTTTGGCAGGGGGCAATATTTAAAAGTTCGCCCGATCGCAAATTTGATCGGCACAATGGTAAAGTTTTTGTAGTATTGGCATCTTGACCCCGCCCAAAAACTGATACAATCCCCCGACAATCGTCGATCGCAGCCCAAAATTTTAGATCGAAGCTCCTGCTCCCAGATTTATCTGCCCTTGTAAATCTAAAATCTAAAATCTAAAATCTAAAATCTACTAACTGTCTTTCCACCCGCCTCCCCAGAACACTGCTGATGCAATTGCCAAAAGCCCTACGCCGAACTAAAATTGTCGCCACCATTGGCCCTGCCACATCCGACCCACAAGTGCTGCGCAACCTCATAGAAGCTGGTGCCACAACTTTGCGACTCAACTTTTCCCACGGAACAGAAGATGACCACCTGCGCAGCATTCGTTTGATCCGGCAAACCTCCTTTGAACTCAACCAGCCGGTTGCCATCCTCCAAGACCTCCAAGGCCCGAAAATTCGTTTAGGGCGCTTTGAAACAGGCTCTATAGTTGTCAAAAACGGCGATCCTTTCATTTTGACCAGCCGCCCGGTTGTCGGCACAGAGCTCATTTCCTCCGTCACCTACGAAACCCTAGCTGCGGAAGTCCCAGAGGGAGCCACGATTCTGCTCGACGACGGTAAAGTAGAAATGCGCGTCGAAAAAGTAGACCGCGGCGCGGGAGAACTGTACTGCCGCGTTGTCGTGGGCGGGCCGCTTTCCAACAACAAAGGCGTGAATTTTCCGGGAGTGTACCTGTCAATTAAGGCACTCACAGATAAAGACCGCAAAGATTTAATGTTCGGTCTTGACCAAGGTGTCGATTGGGTAGCTCTGAGCTTCGTGCGCAATCCCCAGGATATGCTCGAAATTAAAGAACTGATTGCCAGTGCGGGTAAGCAAGTACCGGTGATTGCTAAGATCGAAAAGCACGAGGCGATCGAACAAATGGAAGAAATTCTCGCCCTTTGCAACGGCGTGATGGTCGCCCGGGGCGATTTGGGAGTAGAACTCCCCGCCGAAGACGTGCCGATTTTGCAAAAGCGCTTGATTGCGACTTCCAACCGCATGGGCATTCCCGTGATTACCGCTACCCAGATGCTCGACAGCATGGTCAACAATCCCCGTCCTACCCGCGCCGAGATTTCCGACGTGGCCAACGCGATTCTGGACGGAACTGATGCGGTAATGCTCTCCAATGAAACCGCTGTCGGCAATTTCCCCGTCGAAGCGGTGGCGACGATGGCGAGAATTGCGGTGCGGATGGAGAGGGAAGGAATTAAGCGCAATATTAGAAATGTAGAAGATGTCGGTCGATCGATCCCCAACGGCATCAGCCAAGCAGTCAGCCAAATCGCTGAACAGTTAAACGCAGCGGCGATTATGACACTGACCAAAACCGGCTCTACAGCCCGCAATGTCTCGAAATTCCGACCAAAAACTCCAATTTTGGCAATTACTCCCCACGTAGACGTAGCCCGACAACTGCAATTAGTATGGGGAGTCAAACCCCTGTTGGTGCTCGATTTGCCCTCCACAGGCCAGACATTTCAATCGGCGATGACTGTCGCCCAAGAAAAAGAATTATTGTCCGACGGAGATTTAGTGGTGATGACCGCCGGTACTCTGCAAGGGGTTGCGGGATCGACGGATTTGATCAAAGTTGAAGTAGTGACAGCAGTTTTAGGCAAAGGCACCGGTGTCGGTTTGGGCTCGGTGAGCGGCATGGCCAGGGTGGCTCGCACTGCATCCGATGTGTCGAATTTCCGCGCTGGAGACATTTTGGTAGTTGAGCGCACCAGCGCCGATTTTGTGGAGATGATTCGCAAAGCAGCGGGTGTGGTGACGGAGGAGGAAAGTTTGACTTCTCACGCTGCGATTATCGGTTTGCGCTTGGGCGTGCCGGTGATGGTGGGTG
>JBDTEI010000274.1:0-4255 GCA_039922675.1 Microcoleus sp. | reverse complement strand
GACTGAGGGGGGGTTCTTTCCTCCCCTTAACCAGGGGATTGATGAGAAAATGAACGAAATACTCGGAAAACTGCACAGATTTAGTCAATTTTTGTTATCCGGGACGCCTCCGAATGTACTCTCTAGTTACTCTCAAGCAATGCAGAATTGGGCAGACGATTTAGTCACAGCAGGTAAATGCGATGCTGTTACCTGCGAACACAGCGTTAACGAGATTTATGTGCGCCCAGAATGGCGACAAAAACTCCTGACAGTCGCAAATATTCACAGTTCCGTTTGGGGAACTTGCAGGGAAATCTTAGCCACGGGCACTTCCCAAAAACCCCTGCGCGATCGACTGAATTTACCGCTACTCGCCCGCTACGAAAAACGCTACTGTTCAAAATTCTCCCGTATTGTGGCGACAACATCCACAGACAAGCAGCAACTCCTAGAATTGCTGTCGCCACCGAGGCTGGGAAGGAAAGCAGATTTTTTTGTCCCTCCCATTGATGTCATTCCTAACGGGGTGGATTTGGCAGAATTTCCGTACCGGTCGATCGATCCTGGAGGACACAGCTTAATTTTTGCAGGCGCCATGAACAATTTGCCCAATATTGACGCGGCCAGGTTTCTCAGTTTGCAGGTACTGCCTTCGTTGCAGCAGCGCTATCCCGATGCCACCCTCAACCTTGTCGGGGCCTCGCCAGTCCCCGAAGTCCTCGCCTTGGGGAAACTTCCGGGAATTCAAGTAGTAGGTCGGGTGCAAAGGGTGGCAGAATATTTGCATCAGGCTGCTGTTTGTGTGGTGCCGATGCGGATTGGTTTTGGGATTAAAAATAAAACTTTGGAGGCGATGGCTGCGGGAACGCCCGTGGTTGCGAGCGATCGAGGTTTGGAGGGTTTAACCGTCGATGGGGGCCCACAACCGACAAGGGCCTTGCGGGCGAACGAAGTTCAGGAGTATGTTGAGGCGATTACCAGCTTGTTTGAAAATCATCAGCTAAGACTGTCTCTGTCTATGAACGCGCGATCGCTCGTTGAAAGCCAATACACCTGGGATATCATAGGTCGGCAGTACGATCGGCTATTGCAATTTTAAACTCTAAATTCTAAAATCTAAATTCTAAAATTGGACGATGGAACACAAAATTAACCCCTCAAAAAATCGAGCCAAACCCTCAGAAAATCCCAAAGTTGCTCCTCCTCCGACAAGACGCCGCCGCCAAACCCGACGCCCCAAAAATCTTCCAGAGTCCCAGCTTCCCATACCAGCTTCCCCAACTCCCGCCAGATATCCCTGGAAAAGACTCATAGCTAATTTGACAGCCCTCAGCGTCTTGTGCGGCTGTTCCGCTTTGATGGGAGGCGGCGCTTGGCTGAGTTACCAGCTAATTGTCGATCCCAACGGTAACAGGTTGGTCTCTCAGTTTCTCCCTGGATGGTCGCGCCTGCCTACCGGTAGCAGAGATTCCATCCAAACTCTGACTCAAATCAAAGCCAGCATCCGCAAATTGGGCTTCATAACCGGAGAACCCCTGCCGCTTCCTGTTGATAAATCAGGCGATAATTCTCTTTCCGATTTGCTGTTGCCGGTGATGGTGGAAAGGACTGTTAATGCTTCTACTCTTTGCAAAAATCCTTGCCGTCAAATTGTCGAACTTCGCGTGTACAAACGGGTGCAACTTCCCGATCGCGATTCCGATACCGTGCAATATTTTCAGCTAGCAAGTTCAGTGAATGTAGAAGGCCCTGCCGAATCTTTTGTCATTGCTTCTTTGGATGACTCTAAATCTAACAATGCCTCGAATCAGTCGCTACCGCTGACAGAACTGCGCCGCTTTGACGGAAAGCCCCCCGCATTGGGCATTTGGTTTAATGTCAGCGGTCAACTGGTGCGGGGCGATAAGAAAATTCCCTACGGGCAAGTCGTTCGCTACAACCCCAGCCAAAATCATTTAATCTCGCTGTTGGATTGGGTGAGTGCGGCCGGACAACCGCCGAATTGGCAGCAAATTGTTAAGGGTTCAAATCCGCAATTAACGATCGACCAAACAGTTGGTTTAGAGCCACAATTTACCCTTTATCAAATTAGCCCGCGCAAATTTGTGCCGAACCCAGTTCAGTTAACCCCGATTTCTTTAGAAGAATTTGCCTTGAATGACGAGACTTATAAAAACGGGCTGCGACTGGCAAAAAGCGGGCTGTGGTCTCCAGCATTAAATGTCATGCGTATTGCTAAGGGGAAAGCCGGCAAAAATTGGCCTGCTGTCGCGCAAGCTCAGCTAGAAACGATCGAATTTCACGCTAAAATTACTCGGGCTCAGGCGATCGCATCTTGGGCCAGTCCCAGCCAACAAGTGCTCGCAGAATTGATCGACGGCCGCTGGAGCCAAGCTTTACAGGTATTTGAAGCCGATCCCAGCAACAGTAACGAAATTGCCACAACTCTCAAAAATGATGGCGGGCGGATCATGAACCGCGTAGACGCCGCCTTGAGAGTCAATGCTGCTGACGGCGATGTCAAGGCTTGGGGCACGCTGATTGTAGCGTCTCAAGACGGAACTCGCGAGGCGATGAATTGGCTTGATCAGCAATCAGATACTGATACCGAAACTCGAAATCGAATTCGGAATTTGGTCAACAAACTTGAGACAGCAGTTTCTCAGGCTCAAAGTTTAGAATACCACAAGAGTCAAATTATGGGTTCTGCTACTTTAATTAGCAGTATCAATCCTACTGAGTGGCTGGAACCAGAAGCGAAAAACGAGTTAAAACTGACCGGAGAACAAGTTTGGTATCAGGTGCAGGTAGCGAGTTTTTACGACGGCACTCGCTGGGTTAACTCGCCCTTTGCAGATGTAGAAGTTCGCTCTTTTCCTGCTACTCAAATCAAGTGGTTGTGGGGGCGGCTCGGCTTGCAGGCTGACCCCAAGATTCAGATTGAAGTAGCGATGGCTAACGGTCAACAAAGAGTCGCTGTGGGAACAGTGAAGGCCGTACAGGTTCAAGACGGCAGTCTGCGCTTGCTGGCGGCCGTTGACAGGCGATCTTGACAGTTGACAGTTGACAGTTGAGGGCGACCTCTACCTGGAAGTCCGAGGATTCGAGTAATGAATAGTCTTGTTTTAATTTCTCCCTAGAAGGAAGAGGCTTTAAACCAATTCTTTCTGGTAATCTGGGATCGAGCATTCGGTAGAGGGAAAAGTCCCGGACGCACTCTTGACACGAAGAAACCGGGCTTTTTTACCATTTCTGCCGATCGTAACAGAAGTATTTCCGTAAAAAAACCCGGTTTCCTGCCCGTGCGTCGAAAACTACGAAGAATGAAAATGCTTTCTTCTCCCCCTCCCCCAACTCATCGAGCGGCGCAATCTCAAAACTCTTCCCCTCGCCCGATCGATCTCCGACAACAATGTAGACAACAACTTTGTTAATTAGCTCTACAGAACTTGCGGACAAAAAAACCAGAGATGTTAGATCGCGCCCTTTTTAGAGAGTGCTGCAATCATCTGCCGTTTCACCGCTTTAGCCCAAAGCTCAAACTCCAAACTGTTGATATTGTTAATTTTCACTTCCTCAACAGGCTGATGTGGGGCTTCCTTCTGTACTGTAGTCTCCATTCTGTTTTTCCTCGTCCAAAAAATGTTATTAGTCGATCGCAAACTGTTAGCATCATACATCTATTTTAATAACTAATTCTTGCAATTAATTACACTAAAGGCCGAGATTTGATCGATAAAATGCAGTAAATACATTTAGATTATGCAATTTACGAATTTAATGTAAGAAAACCCTACAACCATTGTTATATATAGGCTTTTCCTGACATTAAAATGTTACCATTTACAGATTATGGCAATATCAAACCAATAAGTATATTAGTAAAGTTGTTTTTAAATGAATGTATTGCCATATACAGCAGAAAATAATTTTATTAAATTTACATAGTGCCGTAAAGCCGTAGCGTAGCGGGGTGTAAGCCATCGCCCGCATCTCCCAGTCCGGGTACAATATATCCGCGATCGTCCAAACGCTCGCTCATCAATAGCAGCCGTATAAATCTGCACGTCAGGGTGCTGTTGCTGAAAGTGCTCAATTCCCTCCGGTGCCGCCAGCAAACACAAAAACTTAATAGACTTAGGATTAACTTCTTTAAGTCGATCGACTGCCGCCACCGCTGAATTACCAGTAGCCAGCATCGGATCGACAATTAAAACATCTCGCTGTTCGATATCCAGCGGAACTTTGAAATAATACTCGATCGCCATCTGAG
>JBDTEI010000273.1:0-8602 GCA_039922675.1 Microcoleus sp. | reverse complement strand
GATCGCAAATCGGACAATGTGGTTCGCCAGCTCTGCCGTAGAGTAATCTGAGATAATCGTAAATTTCTGTAACAGTGCCGACAGTCGATCGCGGGTTGTGAGAAGTTGACTTTTGGTCGATCGAAATAGCAGGACTCAACCCCTCGATCGCATCCACATCGGGTTTATCCAACTGTCCCAAAAACTGGCGCGCGTAGGCGCTGAGAGACTCAACGTAGCGGCGCTGTCCCTCGGCAAAAATTGTATCGAAAGCCAGGGAAGACTTACCAGAACCGGAGACACCAGTAAACACGATCAGTTGATCGCGCGGCAGTTCCAAATCGATATTCTTCAGGTTGTGCTGTCTCGCACCGCGAATCCGAATTGTATTTTGGCTGTTGGAGTTAGAAGTCGTCACCTGATGCCCGTTGTGGGATGCACTTGGCTGGCTGTGTGAGGTTTCGGCGCGTTGGGACATGAGAGTAGTGCAAAACAGTGCTTAACCATCTTAGCGCTGCCTTTGGAATAGCTGGCATCCAAAGTCAATAAGCTCAAAGAATTGTCAAATAGGTTTCTGTCTGTCCGTCGGCCAAAACCTTCAAACTTTGATTTTTCAAATCCACTTCAATTCCCAGCGCTGACCTGGGAATCACGCCTAAAAGCGGAGTTTTCCCCTCTGGCCATTCCAAACGCTCAAACGTGCTTTCGCGCCCGCACAGAGAAATCGAGGCATCTCTAAAAATCCGAGCCTCACTCATACCTGTGGCTGTTTCCACAACCACTTGCTTAAGGATTCTCAAACCTAGTCTAGCAATGACATCTTTCGGCAAACACAAAGTTGTCGCGCCCGTATCCACTCAAAGATTTTCTAGAATGACAGACCTGATTTGCTCTACCGGAATCATGCCTCGTTAGGCATCAGCTTGATCTATCAGATTTTGAATCGCTAGCGTTGTTATAACTTTTCCTATGAGGCTTTCGGTAGTTGACTGAATAACTTTCATCTGAAAAATTGCTGTCTTAATTTTAGCATACAATGCTGAATCTAAACCACCCAAAAAATAGATAAAATCTAGATATAGCGTATTGTATTAAAGCATTTTTGGATGGCGAAAATTCCGAGAGCAAAGCTATCTTTATTTTTAAACAACTTTTATGTCCGATCGTTCGATCGCTCAAACCGACATTTTCCGGGTAAAATCGAGTCTAATCCTTTAATTGCACAGGCTTAGTGTCATGCTGATTCCCAAACTTAGTGAAACGATCATCAAGAATAAGAGTTCTGAGCGATCGCTCCAGCGGGGTGAAGATTACTATTTAGGTGGCAATGTTACTAGCGCCGTCCTCCGTGGCAATATGGTACAAGCAACAGTAGAGGGTTCTCAATTTGAACCCTACCGTGTTACCCTGCCCTTTACTGATGCCGGATTAGCACCTACAGTCTTCTGCACTTGTCCTTACGATGGCGATGGATGGTGCAAACACATTATCGCTACGCTGTTTTTGTGTCTGCGAGAACCCGAAAAAATCGAACAGGGCGAGAGGCTGGAAGACTTGCTTTCTCGCCTCAACGATGCCCAAATCTATGAGTTAGTAGAGCATTGAGTGGACAACGAACCGTCGCTGATAAATGCGATCGAACAATACGTTAACTTAACTGATATTTCAGATTCCACAAACCAACCTAGAAAAACACCCCGCCGCACTGCGATCGATCCTGCTCCATTTCGGCAACAAGTACGATACATTTTGCGAAGGGCTGAGGATTATTCCGAGTATGAATATGATGAAGAAGACCCAATTACAGAAGAAATTTTAGAACTAATTCAGCAAGCCCAAGAATTCAGCGAACAAGGAGATGGCAAAAACGCTTTAGTAATTTTAGAAGCAATTACCGCCGGTTGTGTTGATGATTGGGATGACGTAGAAGAATATGGTTTTGAAAGTTATGACATCACTAATGCTTTGGATGAAGCTTGGACAGCAGCCATTTTGACCGCTGAGCTAACTGCTGAAGAAGAAATAGATTTCCAGGTGATGTTAGAAGGTTGGAATGATGAATGGGATTGTGATTTCAGCATGAGTTTGGAAGCTTTACGCCAAGGTTGGGACTATCCGCCACTCCAGCAGATACTGGAAGGAAACCCTACCGGCTCGGGAATCTGGGATGTTGACGCACCAGATTATGCTCGTGATTTAACCTTGACTCGCTTACAAATTCTCGATCGCCAAAATCGCGACAAAGAATACTTATACCTAGCCAAAGCAGAAGGCTGTATTCAACAATATCTGACGATGTTAGCTCGTTTGGGGAGAATAGAAGAAGCTGTGAAAGCTGCTGTAACTGAGATGAAATCAGTAGAAGAGGCTTTTGCTCTAGTTCAAATCTTACAAGAAGACGGATACTCAGAAGAAGCTCTAAAAATTTGTCAACTTGGGTTGAATTTACCCGGTAATTCCACTTACAAACTGGCAATTTGTATGAGTGAATTAGCCGATGAATTGGGCGAAAAAGAAGCTGCATTTAATGCTAAGATAAAAGTTTTTGAAATTCAACCTTCCTTGAAGGATTATCTTTCATTACACGAGTTGTCAGGAGATAATTGGTCAACTTTGAAAGTAGATTTATTGGCAATTTTAAGAACGACTCAAAACTACAATTCTACTGAAGCGAAGGTTGATATTTTTCTGCATGAGAAACTGATTGAAGAGGCGATCGCCATTGTTGACACATCCTACAGTTCACAACTGGTTCATCGAGTGATGATGGCGGCAATTCCCCATCGCCCCGATTGGGTAATCCTTAATGCTTGTCGCCGCGCTGAATTGATTCTAAATCAAATGAAATCAGCCGAGTACGATAGTGCGATTAAGTGGCTTGAAAAAGCTCGTGCTGCGTATTTACAAGCTGGGAGAAATGTTGAGTGGTCTGCTTATCGTGCTCAACTGATGGAAGTACACAGTCGGAAGCGGAAATTCATGGGCTTGTTCAAAAACTCATATTTAAATTGAGTCTTAATTTTACCGTAATCGGAACAAGTGAAAGCGACTACACAAAAAATACGAGGACTTGAAAGCCATCCAACTATTGCACGCCAATAAATTTGTGAGTTTGCAAAGACAACCTGTAACTCGGATGCTGTTTTAGTAACTCCAAAATAATCGGAATTGCCCGATCGCGCGCTTTCCATTCCGGCTGCAAATATACAGGAATATTCAGATTGTCAACAAAATATTTTCTATAAAAATCAACTTCTTCGCCAGTGCTAACCACTACCTTAATTTCATTAGCTTTCTTCCAGAAATGCTCTTGCACCGGATATTTAGGATTGACGTGTTCTTTAGGAGAAAGAGTAATCCAAGCCAGGGGCGAAACATCCTGCCAATAAGCGCCCGAAGTTTCAATACTCACCTGTTTGTCAGCTTCTAACAAAGCTTCAACTAACTCTGGTAAATTCTGGTGAATAAAAGGTTCGCCGCCAGTAATGACAACTCTCGGAGACTGCAATTCTGCCAATAGTTGAGAGATAGACTGCGGCACCGACGGCAAACCTTTGCCACCATTTCCGTAGCCTGTATCGCACCAAGGACACCCCACGGGACAACCAGCCAATCTAATAAAATCCACCAAGGTACCAGTCCAATAACCTTCGCCTTGAACAGTGCACTGAAAAGTTTCGTGAATCGGTAATTGTATTTGTAACTTGGATGCCAGCATCTTCACTTTAAATTAATAATATTTGTTGAGGATTTTGATTGATTATAATTTATCATCGGTAATTGATATAGTCCTAGATGCACCGGTAGGCAGAAACCGGGTTTTTCACAAAAATACTGTATCGCGGCCTTCAATACAGATAAAAACCTGGTTTCTTTGGCCTTAATGAAGTTCCCAGCAAATAGAACTCTTTAATTGTGATGTTCCGGCTGCATCATAGTCGCCCAGCGGCGTTTCAGGGCTAAAGTTAGTCCGTCACCAATGGGGACAACACTGAGAGTAATTCTGGGATCGTTGCGCAACTTGTCGTTGAAACTACGAAGGGCGAGGGTACTTGTGTCTTGTACTTGAGGATCGGCAACTCGTCCAGACCACAGAACGTTGTCAATTACAATTAAACCGCCATTCCGCACCAGTTGGAGCGATCGCTCAAAATAAGCCTCATAATTTTCTTTATCCGCGTCTATAAAAGCAAAATCAAAGGTTCCTGCTTGTCCCTCGGCTATGAGTTTATCGAGAGTGTTGATTGCTGGGCCCAACTGCAAAGAAATCTTGTTAGCCACGCCCGCAGCTTCCCAATAGCGTCGCGCGATCGAAGTATATTCCTCGCTGACATCGCAAGCAACAATTTGACCGTTAGAAGGCAGCGCTAAAGCTACGCACAGCGAGCTATAGCCTGTAAAAACACCCACTTCTAAGGTTTTTGTCGCTCCCATAAGCTGCACCAGCATCTCCATAAACTGACCTTGTTCGGGAGCTATTTGCATCATGCACATAGGATGTTTAGCAGTTTCTTCCCGCAGTGAAGCGAGAATATCTGGCTCCCTCAGAGAAATAGATAACAGATAATTGTAAAGTTGATTTTCTAGGCCAAGAGTTGAGTTCGCCATCGGTTTGTCCTTGCTGCTGACTTTTGATTTTACGTGGTAGACGTGCAGTTATTGGAAATTGCAGACGGTAGATTTAATTTTGGCACCTATTTTGCTGTCGTTTCTCCCAGGGTAAGAGTATCGTCGTCTTGGTTTCAAGCTGGTAATTTGCTCTCACGGGCGATCGACCTCACAATCAGTGTATCTCAGCCTCCGGCGATTGAGCAGCTCTGCAAAAGAAAAGTGGAGAGAGGAGCGTTTTGACATTGCTGCGTTCTTCCCCAAGCGTAACCCTGTGAATTATACCAGTTCAAAAAAGAATGCAACTGTAGACAAGCTGCAAACCAAGACACAATCAGTGATTACTCATCTCAAATTTTAACTTTCAAATGGTATGACTTGGGGGAAATTTTACTTCATCCCGATCGCTAATCGCTAATGAGTAATTATTTAGAACTTACGCAATTTTCACAAACAAACCGTTTTATTTAAATATTATTGCTCGGTGAAAGCCCGTGTATTTTTTTTTTTTACAAACCAGGTGTCGGCAAACTCTTGTGTCCTGGAGTATTACTAATCACTAATAAACTGGGTTCAACAATAGGACGTTTTCTCAACTGTCACAGCTTATTCTTCCACACCTCAAAAACCTACCCACAATCAAAATAACATTCCACGATTGAGATATAGCAAGTATTTCGCTGAAAAAGCTTGGTTGGTTGCAACCCTTCCCTCGCACTTTTACTCATAACTAATAAACCTGGATTAATAGGACGATTACTTAACTGTCACAGTTTCGAGCTCCAGATCAAAACAACCTACTCACAATCAAAATAACATTTCACAAAGGCTCTCGTTATGTACAGTTTTGCAGGTTTCGGTGCCGGTACTGGCCTATTTTTATTGTTAATTTTTGCCATTCTGCAATGGCTGCACGTCCCCGCCGGCAGTTTTATTGATTGGGTAATTGCCATTGCTATTTTTGAATGGCTGTTGCTGATAGTTACAGTTCCTTGGAATGTCCATTTTGAAGCTAAAGAAGTTTTAGCGAAAGCTGCAGAATCTACTAAAAGAAATATTGCTATCGATCAAGAACAACTCAAATACGTTAGTGTATTAGTTAGCCGATCGCTCTTTGTGGCGATCGCCCTGCATCTCGGAAGCGCGATCGTACTTTACACCTTAGCCGCCACTGGAATTAGTGCTGTGGGCTATCTCAGTTCCGGTGCTGCACTGCTGTTAACTGTAATGCGTCCAGCTATCCGAGGTTATCAGTATTTAGCCCAGCGGCTGACAAGTATCCGCAGCCAATTTTTGTATCCCCGCGAAGATATTATCGAACTCCGCAGCCGCTTTGCAAACTTAGAATCTACAGTTAAAGATTTAGCCAATAAATTCAGTTCAGATAATCCGAATTCGTGGGTAGCTGTCCAAGAGCGGGAGCAACAGGCCACCACAATAGAATTAACTAATTTATCCGCATCTCTACAATCTTTGCGATCGAAAAATCAGGCAGAACACACTAAACTGGAAAGAGATGCAGAAAGTGCGATCGCCCAGCTCACCGACGACGGACAATTTCTCAACCACGTCCGCGAAATCATCCGCTTCTATAAAGAATCATAAAAGAAGTCATTAGTCTTTGGTCATTAGTCATTAGTCATTTTCCCAATTACCAATTACCAATTACCAATTCCCTACCTTTAGATAGATGTCAGAGCCTCGCAGACTGTGAAATTTTCAATAAAAATAGAACTCGCTCAGTCTTGAGGAAGACTCAATAAATGTATTTTACATTACAGCAAGTTTCAGGAAACTATAACCAAAGATAGTTAGTTAATGAGTTAGCTTAGGCTTAATATTTAAAGATAAGCCAAAGACCTTTTTGAAAAAATAACTCAGGAATAAATCATGACTAATAGCAAATCAACACCGGCCGACGAACAAATCGAAGCTAATATGGAAGCCCCCCACTACGACAGGGGCATTACTCCTGCTGAAACAGCAGCGCGGCAAGAACGCGAAGGCTCTAACTTCATGCACGCAACTACCGAAGCGAAGCAGCAAAGCGCCAAAACAGACGACCAAACCGATGACGAAAGCATTCACACTACAGACGGTTATACAGTAGACAAAGAAGGTCTGGTTAACAATTACGCGATCGAACCGGAAATGTACATCAACGAACCGGGCGATTTGAGAGAAAAAGAAGAAGCCGAAGCAGCAGAACGCGCTCGCATTCTCGCAGAAATCAAAGATAAAAAAGGCGAAGAAGGAAAGCTGACAATGGATGCAGACACCCGCGGCAAAGGCCCAGGAATTATCTAGGTTGTCTGGTTTGTAGTTGCGCCTCAGCGCGCGGGGTTGCAACTGCAAAGTCCAGGGGCAGGTTTTTCTAGATACGGGAATTGTCGATCGATCTTTCCGCTAAAACCCGCCCCTATTTTGTTTTGGACTGATGTTTTGATAATAGACAAGATTTAAAAAACACCTAGGATGGGCGTCCCCCCAGTCCGAAAATTTGATTAAAAGCACTGAGTTGTAGGGTGTGTCCCCCTAAAAAATTCCCAAACAAATATCGACAATCTTATAGCGACGCACCGGAAAAAAGAGTTGAGCAAAAAACGAGGTGGTTGAGTTACCGCGTAGTCCAAACCCGGTTTCTTGAGTCAGAGTGCTGCTGTTTTGAGAGTTGAGAATTTACATCAATGGCGATGGATTAAAATTAATCAAGCCCTCACATTCTCCCTCAGCCAATTAAACTTTGCTTGAGCTAGCGCCAAATTTTCCAGGACGTTCGGATTAATATCCTCCCGATCTAATTCAGGTTGCTCCAATTCAATATTGCGGCCGTATTCTATATGTCTGATCGTACCGCGCATCCTGTCTGCCAGACACAGCGAAATTCCATAATAAAACCGGGAAGCAAAGCCCATATCGTGTTGAATTTTTATGATCAACTGCCGTCTGGGAATTGCCAGCAAGTGAGTTTCTTCGATCGCCTTCACAGTTGCTAAAGGAGGGCGAGCATCAATGAAAGAAACTTCTCCCACAAGTTCTCCGCTGACTATTTTAGCGAGTTCTTTAGTCTCCTGTGCCTCGATCCAAACGCTCAAACTCCCCTTCAAAACAATATAGAGCGCATCTATCTGTCTCCCCTCGTGGATCAAAATCGCGCCCGGAGCGAGAACTTCCTTTTTGCCTTTTTGGACAATCCAGTCGATATCGTCATTATTTAACTGGCTCAAAATAAAAAGTGCTTTTTTTCTGCTGCTGTCGGCCATAAGTTTAGCTCCCGATCGCTTCTTTATATTAAATTTTGATGGCGCGCGGTTGCAACTTCTTCCGAAGCCGTTACTCCTCGCTCAATACAGTTTTTTTATTCGGCCTAACTTCTGGGCAAAATCCTTCGAGGGCAGACCTTGCAAGTAGCAGAGGAATCAGACTGAATAATAATTTCTCAATACTAGCATCTGTTAAACAATCTTTTGTAACTCGATCGGCATTCCACACAATCCTACTTGATATCCGTCTTAAAACCAATGGGGATTCGCCCCCACAGCTTTGGTGTGACATGGGGCGCAGGAGACAATAGTCCGCACCCCATCTCTTTCGGTACTAAATCAATCGCAAATCAGGATAGCCAGCCAACATATCATCAGCAGTCAGAGTATCGCCGTTAGCTTGAGGAGTCCACAGCACCTCAACCGCCAGCAACTGCTCGCTTGATACTCCCCCAATCACACGCAAAGCTTGGCGCAAATCTTCAGAGTTTTTCACTGTTGGCAATTCCAACTTGCCTTGAGTACCGACAATCACCGTCACCACAATAAATTCCCCAGGATCTGAATTCAAATCAGAAGCAACTATGGCGCCGTTTTCCTGCAAACCTGGCAGGTTATTGCTGCTCCCTGCTTGGCGGAGCTGGTTGTTATAATTCGAGAGCGTTTCTTCAGTAAATTTACTGCGTTCTGCCAAAGAAAACTGGTTAAATTTAGCTTCGGCTGCTTCCAAGCGAGTTTGCACAGAGTCAGCG
>JBDTEI010000272.1:0-3657 GCA_039922675.1 Microcoleus sp. | reverse complement strand
ATGCAGTCAGAAAACATTACGGCATTAAACTAGAAGTAATGTTTCCCGATGCAGCAGAAGTACAAGCCCTAGTAGATGAAAAGGGATTGTTTAGTTTTTATGAAGACGGTCACAAAGAATGCTGCGGGGTCCGGAAAGTCAAGCCGTTGCGCCGCAAATTGAATACTCTCGATGCTTGGATTACTGGTCAGCGCAAAGACCAAAGCCCCAGTACCCGCAACGGTATTCCAGTGATTGAAGTTGACAGTGCATTTTCAACTCCCGATCGCGAATTAATTAAATTCAACCCCTTAGCAAACTGGTCTTCAGCAGAAGTTTGGGATTACATTCGCGCCTTGAAAGTGCCTTACAACAAGTTACACGAACGCGGTTTTGTCAGCATTGGTTGCGAACCTTGTACGAAACCAGTATTGCCCAACCAACTCGAACGCGAAGGTCGTTGGTGGTGGGAAGAATCGACAATGAAAGAGTGCGGTTTGCACGCTGGTAATGCACAAAAATAGTACATCAATTAGGCATTGCATAATTATGAGATGAATCTTGTGGGGTGGGCTTCTAGCCCGCCCAAAAAAATAAGAATTTTCAGCTCATATAAAATTCAAAATCATCACGTAAATATGCAACGCCATAGATTAGTCGTAGGGTGCGCAGTGCGCACCTTGCTGATAGTCAATTTATAAGCTATTGCGGCATTTAAATTTAATTTGGGGGCGGCGTAGAAGCCCACCCCACAAGAATTTTAAGAATAAATGTGTGCTACTTACCAGAAATAAAAATTAAGATGAGCTAGCAACCGAACTTTGATAGGATGATAAAGATTCAGAGAAGTTTTATGCCAGGTACTTATGCTCGCCTCAACTAGCGAATTGCTGAACACGGCCCGGAGAAACGCTTACGCGATCGGCGCTTTTAACGTCTACAACCTCGAAGGAGTAAAAGCCGTCATTGATGCCGCCGAAGCGCTGCAAAGTCCTGCGATGCTGCAACTTCACCCCAGCGCCCTCAAATACGGAAAATCGCCTTTAGTCGCGCTTTGCATGGAAGCCGCGCGCAAGTCTGTAGTGCCGATCGCAGTACACTTAGATCACAGCACCTCAGAAAAAGACATTCACCTCGCCCTAGCCACCGGTATCAAGTCCATCATGGCTGACGGTTCTCCTTTGTCCTACGAACAAAACTTAATATTTACTCGCGAAATGACTGAACTATCCCACGCTAACGGTGCGGTAGTTGAAGCGGAAATCGGCAGAATTAGTGGCACGGAAGACGGTTTGACAATTGAAGAAAAAGCTGCAAAAATGACCGATCCAGTGGAAGCTGTAGAGTTTATTGCAGCAACTAAGGTGGATTTTTTAGCGGTAACAATTGGCAACGTTCACGGCAAATATTTCAGCGAACCAAAACTCGATTTCCCACGTTTGGCAAAAATCCGGGCTGCGGTTTCGGTGCCGTTAGTGTTGCACGGCGCTAGCGGTTTACCCGAGTCGATGATTAATCAATCTATTAAATTAGGTGTGTCTAAATTTAATGTAAATACGGAAGTTCGTGATGCTTATATGGAGGTGTTGAAAACTAGCAATTCTTTGTCAGATCCGGATTTGCTGGAAGTGATGGAAAAGGCGATCGCTGCTATGCGATCGGTGATTTCTGGTAAACTGCAACTTTTTGGTTCTGCTGGTAAGGCTTATTTGCATCAGTCGCCTTACGCGGAAGGATTTACGGCAAATAGTGTCAGCAATCAACAAGAAAATCGGGCGGTTCAAACCGCTTCTATACAAACAAAACCCGCCTTCGCGGGTTGAAGACGTGTTGAGTTAAAATTACGTTATCTTCTTCAGTCCACGGAGGTGGACTTCGTTTGTGTAGACGCGGTTTCAACCGCCGTTTGTCTTCTTTCCTCATCGGTATTGGCCCTTAAATCTTCTTTTTCCGTTTCCGGCGAAAGCAGTTCCACAATTACAAAAGGATTCACGCCTTCCTGCCAAGTAACGTAACTCATCCGCAGTTCGGATCGATTGTAAAGTCTCGGAACTCCCACCACTCCAAACCAATCCGGGCGCTTCTGCCACAGAGTGTGCTGCACGTCATAATAAAGGTTCATATCGGTGCAGCTAAATATCTCAGAAGCCTGATAATTCCGAGGGCGAAACGCCAGGGTTAACAACTGCGGCTGCAAATCGTGAAATTCGTCTGGCAAACCCGGTTCCTCCGGGTCTTCGCTAGGTAAATCGTACATCGTCGGCAGCGTTTCTCTGGGCGATCGCGGTGGATCGCTTTGCGGCACTGGATATTTAAAAGGAAACATATAATATTGAGAAATGACTGCATTTATGCTAACATCATTTTAATAGTGCTATGGCTTTCCAGCAAACCTTCTAAAAGTTTTATTTATCTCATTTCCTCCTCTGTGTTCTCTGCGCCTCTGCGGTTCATTTTCCTCTTAATTCGCGGAACTCATAAATAATTTATTAACCGCCAGTAATTGACTCAAACTTCTGTACTATGCTCAACATTCCTCAACTGATTGCTCAAGAACTTGCTATCAATCTATCCCAAGTCAATAATGCTCTCGAACTTTTCGCCGAGGGAGCAACTATTCCGTTTATTGCCCGCTACCGCAAAGAACGCACCGATTTACTCAATGAAATTCAGTTGCGGGATATTTCCGATCGCTTCACCTATTTAACGGAAATTGAAGACCGCAAAAAGTCGATTTTAGATACGATCGCCTCCCAGGACAAACTCACGGAAGAACTGCAAGCTAAAATCGAATCGTGCTTGCAAAAAAACGAACTGGAAGACCTTTATTTACCTTACAAACCCAAGCGGCGGACGCGGGCGACAATTGCCAGAGAAAAAGGTTTGGAACCGCTGGCAATTTTTATTAAGTGTCTGAACTTACCGACAGCTCAACCTGCCGATATGGAAGCGGAAGCAGCTAAATATGTTTCGGAAGAAAAGGGAGTTAAAACAGCAGAGGAAGCTCTCAAAGGTGCTGGGGATATTTTAGCCGAAGCGGTTTCTGAAAAAGCGGAATTGCGGGCTTATTTGCGAGAATTTTTGATGAAAACAGGGGTTTTCGTCTCGAAAATTAAAGCTGATTTCCCGGAAGGAAGCACGAAGTTTGAAATGTACCGCAATTACCAAGTTGCAGCGAGAAACGTTCAGTCGCACAATATGTTGGCGCTGTTTCGCGGGGAAACGGAAGGGGTTTTAGATTTGGAATTGACTTTTGATGAATCGGCGGTGATGGCTTATTTGGAATCTCAGGAAATTAGAACTAGGATACCAGAAGTTAAAGAGTTTTATCGATCGACCTTGAAGGATGCTTTCAACCGCCTGATGAAGACTTCGTTGATGACGGAAGTGCGATCGCACAACAAAGCCATCGCTGACATCGAGTCCATCGCCACCTTTGAAACCAACCTCCGCGAGTTGCTGCTGTCAGCGCCGGCGGGAATGAAACCCACATTGGCGATCGATCCGGGATTTCGCACCGGTTGCAAAGTTTCCGCCCTCGATGAAACCGGGCAGTTTTTGGAATATCAAGCCATTTTCCCCCACCAAGCGGTCGGCCAGCGCCAGCAAGCTGGTAAAATTGTCAAGCATTTGATTGAAAAATATAAAATTGAATTAATTGCGATCGGCAACGGTACA
>JBDTEI010000271.1:0-4222 GCA_039922675.1 Microcoleus sp. | reverse complement strand
GTGGTGATTTCACCATATTAGTCAGTTGTCAGTTGTCAGTTGTCATCAGTCATCAGAGGAGTTACTAAAAAAGCGATCGCCCAACCGGCATAAGGTCAGGGCGATCGCGGTACTATGAATCAGCATTTATCTATCAGACTCGGCGCGGAATTTTTACGCATTTTCACGATAATTGTTACAAAACTTTACTTTTGGGTAAAAATATCCAGAAATCGCTTTTCTCTACCTGATATCTCTTTTTTTTTTGAACCGCAGAGGGCGCAGAGGGCACAGAGGAAGAGAAGAAAGAGAGGAGTTGGCAACTGATGAGGAATTGCTATAGCAGCAATGCCCAATGCCCAATGCCCAATGCCAACCTATTTAGCTAACAGTTTCTGAAACACCTCATACATATCCTGGGCCAACTGTTTAGGATTCCACAAAGGCGCAAGATGTTCTGGCTGCTTAGACTTGATTAAATGTTGTTTGACTGCATTTCTGAAACCAGCATCCAGGCCAAACTTAACTCCCCACTGCGTGTATTCCTCCCAACTCCAAGCCGCCCCCACATCAAGATTTGCACTTTTCAGAAAAGCATAACCCATCCGCGAAAGATATTGGTCGCCGGATCTAGTTACTACTGGCAAATTCGCCCACAAAGCCTCTAAATTGTGAGTCCCGCCGTTGTAAGGATAGGAATCTAACAGCACGTCAGCTACATAATAAATAGCGCGGTGTTCTTCCTCGGTTCTGGTTTGCCCGATAAACTTAATCCGAGCAAAATCTACTCCCTGAATATCGCATTCTTCGCGGTAAGTGCTGTGAATAATATCTGGATCGCCTTGGCCTTTGCGAATCAACAAACTATCTGGTACTTGTTTAAGAATTCTAACTTGCGCTTGCACCATGTCGGGATTCGTTTTTCTCCCTGGCGCAACACACAGATAAGCCATTTGATTCAAGCCAATTCCGAGAGCATTTCTAATCCCCTCTCTATTCACAGGAATACTTTGTAGTTCGCCAATTGCTACCGAACAACTAGGCAATCTCACTAACTGTTCTAAGTAATTTTTTTCGACACCTAGGGGGTGAGTGTGTTCGTCGCAGAGAAAGTAGTGATTGTCCGAAATATATGGCGCATCGAAGCCCAGCCAAGAAACGCAAATTCCCGCCGGATATTGGGACAAAACTTCGACATTTGTCGGGACTGTCATCGAGTCTAAGTCTATTAAAACATCCAAATCGTCTTGCACTACTTCAGCAAGGATTTCGCCGC
Organism: Microcoleus sp.; assembly: GCA_039922675.1. Lineage (GTDB taxonomy): Bacteria > Cyanobacteriota > Cyanobacteriia > Cyanobacteriales > Microcoleaceae > Microcoleus. The sequence goes on along the minus strand of JBDTEI010000271.1, from coordinate 2,967 downwards.
CATCAGCAAAGCCGTTGGGATATTTTTTCGGCCAGTAAAACTTGCCCGCCATTTCTTCAAACCTTTGCGTAACTTCATCTCGGCTGAGTTTACCGGTGACGTAAAGGTGAACGTGGGGTGTGATGCGGCTTAATTCACGAATTAAAGCTTCGCTGCACCAGCCTACTGAGTGGCGGCGGAAGTGTTTGGAAAGGAAGCCGATTTTTAATGGCTGTTGTTTGGTGAGGGAATTTGCAGGTTTGATTCTGTTAATTTGCTGCCTCTGCGGGACGGCTTTTTGGTAGTATTCCTTGGCAATTAGTCGGTAGAAGCTGGCATTTTTCTCGCGGTTGTCTCGTAGGTGGGAAACTGCAAACAGGAAGATTTCGTAAAGCAGTTTTAGTTCGATAACGCTAAAGGTTTCTACTTTTTCGTAGCAGAGTTTTTCGATTTCTTCGAGTTTCTGAATTGCCTGTTGGCTGACACCTGATTGCAGGTAGGAAAAGATGTAGGCTGTGGCTGACATGACTGGGGCATTGTCGCCGCAGAATTCGCAGTATTGGTCGGCGACGCTGCGGGCTCTGGCGAGGTTGGTGGAGTGGCTTAGCAAGTCGCACAGTTGTTGGTGGGCTTCGCTGTATTTGGGGTTACATTCGATCGCCTTTTCAAAATATGCGATCGCATCCAACGGCTTATCCTGCTTCTGAATGTGTCCCATCCGGCAGTAAACCTCTGCCCAATCCGGTTTTAGTGCCAAAGCTTGCTGATAGCTGGCTAATGCTTCTTCCAGCAGCCCCTGCATGGAAAAACAACTGCCGAGGTTAGCGTGAACTTCGGGCCAGTCGGGCTTGATTTTCAGAGTATTTTGATAATTAGTAATCGCTTCTTCGTACTTGTACTGCTGCATAAAGGAATTGGCTAAATTGAAGTGTAGAACTTCTAATTCCGGTTTTAAAGCTACAGCTTTCTGGTAAGAAGCGATGGCGGCGTCAAGATTGCCTTGTTGCGATCGCGCGCTACCGATGTTAGCATAAGCTTCTGCCCAATCCGGTTTAATGGCGATCGCCTTTTCGTAGCTTTCGACGGCTTCGTCGCGCTTTCCTTGAGTGAAAAGCCGATTGCCTAAGTTAAAGTGGAAGTCAGCGCCGACAAGCTGCGGGTTAAGTTCGGATGTTCTTTGAAAACAGGCGATCGCAGCTTCGACATTGCCGTATTTGTGATATACTTTGCCTAAATTCCAGTGAGCGCCCGCTAAATTGGGACTCAGGGCGATGGCTTGCTGGTAATGTGCGATCGCCTCTTCCAAACGCCCCATTTTAAAGTACATACTGCCGATATTGGCCCGCACTTCCGCAAAATTTGGCTGCAATTCTAGGGCTTGAGAATACGATCGAATAGCAGCTTCAATTTTACCTTCCGCTTGCAAAGCATTGCCTAAAGTTACGTAAGCGTGGATGAAATCAGGCCGAATTTTTATCGCTTGGTGGCACGCTGCGATCGCCTCTTTAATTTTACCTTGAACTAAAAAGTCTTCTGCCTGTTTTTTGTAGGGTTCTGCTTCTTGATAATTAGCAATTTGTCTGCTATCTGGAACATTAAGTGAGGTAACTTGTTCAGAAACTTCGGCAGGGTTGGTAAACGGAGTATTTAAATTTTCAGGAGTGGGCGCTGGGGGCAAATTAATACTTGAAGGCTGCAAGCCATAGCCTTCATCTTTGTTGACGGAAACTGGTTGCTGTGCGTCTGATTCTGTTTCAAATTCGATAAATTTGCTGCTGGTAGTTTCTTGCTGCTTTTGTGCGATTAAACTCGATAATTTCTCAGCAGCGCTGGCATCTCCCGGTTGCAGTTGCAGCACTTTTTGACAGCAAGCAATTGCTGCATCTAACTTTCCTTGCTGCTGCAAAACGCTGCCTAGCATCAAATTCACGGAACACAAACCGGGATTAATAGCAAGAGCTTTTTCGTAATAATTTACCGCCGGTGTCAATTGCCCTAACTTGTAATACATACTGCCGAGATTCGCGCTGGCTTCTGCTAAATCTGGCTGAAGTTTTAAAGCTTGTAAATAAGCTTGAATTGCCATTTCTAGCTGGTTTTGACCGTGCAGGGCATTACCCATTGTCAAGTAAGCGGGAGCAAAATTAGGTTGGAATTTAAGAGCGAGGTTGCATTGGGCGATCGCCCGGTCAAATTCTCCTTGCAAAACATAAACCTCTGCCAACTTTTTATGAACTTCCGCATCTTTTGGATTGCACTCTAAAGCTTGCTGATAATTCTCGATCGCCCCATCAAAATTGCCTGTATCTTTCAGGCGATTTCCATTCACAAAATATACTTGAGCTGGTTTTAAAGACACCAAAGACTCTTGGATCATTTGCTCTGCCACTCTTAAAGGTTTTACACTAATACTATTCAACCATTCTACCCACTCTCGGGATCGCACAGACCAAGTACACCCTCGATTTATATATTCTACCTGCTGTCTCAGATCAGTTTCAGCAGTTGTGCCGCCCGCATTTGTACACTCTTTTAAAACTTCGACTATAGCCTCAACAAACCGCCTTGTATATCCCTCCCAATCCGGTTGGCCGGCACGGTTCCAATTAGTTACCGATGCCAAATTTTCCACCCCTGACATGGAAACAAGACGCGCAAATCCCGCAGTTGTTTCCGGCAAAGCTGCCAATTCACTCGTCACAATCCGGCAACCGCTGGCCATCGCCTCCATCACGGCAATCGATGACGTTTCCAAATAGGTATTCGGGTAAGCTAAAACCGCGACAGAACGCAGTTGCCGGACGAGTTCGGGCTGCGGTACGGAACCGACATACTCAACGCCTTCTGTTTCCTGACACTCTTGGTAAAGTTGACCGAAAAAAAGCTCGTTATCATTGTCATCTATTTGGTGTATTTTCATGCTAGAAAATACTTTTAATCTGGTTCCGGGGACAGCTTGACGAATTTCTGGAAAAACTTTTAATAAAA
>JBDTEI010000270.1:0-4695 GCA_039922675.1 Microcoleus sp. | reverse complement strand
CGATTCTGGGGAAACTCTCGATCGCCTGTGTCGGGTTAGCGGGGGTCATGTCCGCAATTTGCTGCAACTACTGTATAGCTGTCTGCAAAAACAAGACCCTCCTCTGTCGCGGGAAACTTTGGAAAATGTGATTGTCCAGCGCCGCCACCAGCTTACTTTGGCCATCGAACCGGATGAGTGGAAATTGCTACGCCAAGTATCTGCTACCAAAACTGTCAGCGGGGAAACTAAATACCAAATCTTGCTACGCAGTCTCTGGGTGTTTGAATACCGTTATGGCGAGGATTACTGGTTTGATGTCAATCCAATTTTGGCTGACGCCAAGGAGTTTCGGGAAATAGAAGATGTGGCGCAAAAGCTTTGAGTTCTCAAATATTCACGACGCCAAATTAACTTCGTTTGTAGTGAGGACTTTAGTCCTAGTCATGAGAGATGCGGACTAAAGTCCTCACTACAAACCAATATTACCGTTTGTAGTGAGGACTTCAGTCCTCTGATTTTTACTCTTGACTAAAGTCCAACTTGGGAAAGTGAAAGCGATGTAGTACAATCAGATTTATTTCTGTGAAGAGCCGAACAATATGTTTACTATATTATGATTAAAGGAACTACTAAACTGCTCGGAGTAATCGGTCATCCCGTCTCACATTCTCTGTCGCCGGCGATGCACAATGCTGCTATTTCCCACTTGGGAGTCGATTTTGTTTACCTCCCATTTCCGGTAAAACCAGAGGACTTAAAGGCTGCGCTTGCAGGATTTGCGGCGATCGACCTTCGGGGATTTAGCATCACGATTCCGCACAAACAAGCCATCTTACCACTGCTGGCCGAGGTTTCTCCGATCGCCCGGGCGATCGGCGCAGTCAATACCGTCTACCGAACTAACAAATGTTGGTGCGGCACAAATACCGACGTAGAAGGCTTTCTCGCGCCACTGCAAACCCCCCCAACCCCCCCTTACCAAGGGGGGACTAAAGACATGATTTCTCCCTTAGAAAGCGACGATATGGCTGTGGAATCCGATCCCCCCCCTTACCAAGGGGGGGCTAGGGGGGGTTCCGATTGGAGTCAGAAAGTAGCGGTAATTTTGGGGAATGGCGGGGTGGCCAGGGCTGTTGTGGCTGGATGCGCGCAATTGGGATGTGCAGAAATTCACGTTGTCGGCCGCAACGCCCAAAATTTAGCGGAATTTAAGCAGAGTTGGGTTAATTCTCCGATGCCGGTGCAAAATTTGCAGGCGCATAGTTGGGATAATTTGTCAATGTTAATTGCCCAGGCGGATTTGCTGGTGAATACGACTCCTGTGGGGATGCACCCGCACGGGGAAAAGTCGCCGGTTTCTGCTGCTGCGCTCGATCGACTGACCGCAGGTGCGATCGTCTACGATTTAATTTACACCCCGAATCCTACTCAGTTTCTTAAAGATGCACAGCTTCGCGGGGCGATCCCCGTTGACGGACTCGAAATGCTAGTTCAACAAGGAGCCGCCGCCTTGAAAATTTGGCTGGACACAGAATCCGTCCCTGTCGATGTGATGCGCCAAGCCTTGCGACAGCATTTAGGCTTACACTAATGCGATTTTTCTTGCGGTAGGGAAACAGCATTGCAGTCTCCTCGTGGAGCCGGACACGGCGCAGTGCCGTTTCCCTAGAGATGGTATGCGCTTAAGTAGGAAGTTGACCAGGAATTCGCGCTAAGCTGAGTAAAATATACTTACGCTGCAATTTATGAAATTTCGAGCTATCAGCCTTTTTTTTGCTACTTGCGCGATCGCAATTTTTAGTTTGGCATACACTCCACCGGCTTGGGCTCTGACACAGATCAAACTTTCCGATCTTTCTTATCACGAATGTCCGGCAGAAATGGCAGAAGGAACAGTTACCAGCGGCAGTTCTATGGAAGCTAATTGCTTTTTGATTACTGGGAAAGCTGAAAATAGTAGTGGCAAACCTGTTTTTGATGCTGATATTTTCGGCCGCATTTATGATGCAGATGAAAATCCGGTAATGCAAAACCGGACTCGCTTGGGGTCTATCCAAGAAGTTCCTCCCGGAATTAGCGATTTTCAGCTAAGAATTTCGGTTGCTTCCAATCAACGAACGCCTTTAAAGCTCAAGCAATTTAAAGCTACAGGTTTTAGTGGCGTGGTTCGCCGCTAACAAAACTATTGGAGATGTTAGATTGCTGATTTGAGATTTTGGGTTGGCTGTTGAGAAACCGCTATGCAGTTTCCGATTTCCGATTGTAGATTTTAGATTGTTGATTGGCTGGCAATTTCCGAGTTCTCATCTACGAACAACTCCCCGGTTGAAAAGCCGGGGAGTTAATCTAAAAATCTCAAATCTAAAATTTAGCGTCCGGCAGCTAGGTCTGCCAAACAATTTAAGCGAGATGCTTAAAAAACTTAAGCTTTTTCAACTACAAGGCTGTTTGCAAGCTGGTCAAAAGACCGATCAAGAATTCCGAGCCGAACTGAAGTACAAAAAATGCAATCAGCGGAGAAAAGTCAATCCCTCCTAAGGGGGGAATAATCGATCTGAATAGATTCAGGTAAGGGTCTGTTAACTGACTCAAAATAGAAAACGGGGGGTCGTACCAATTGATGTTGGGGAACCAGCTTAACAACACCCTAAAAATCATTAGGACTACATAGATTTGCAGAAATGTGGACAGCGTGGTTGCCAAAAGGCCTATGGAATAACTCATAAATCTCCGTTGTAGTTTGAGTAAAGTTTACAGACACTTTAGCTTTAAGTTTAGCATAGCTAGGCGAGAGGGGAAGAGGGACAGAGTGTCCGCATCCCGATTTGGTCACAAACGTTTTTTATGAGTGCGAGAGTCCCACACAGCAAAGCCTATATATCTTCGGCACAGCAAGATGATCGGAGTGTGAAAGTCGATCGCCCGCATTCTACTCCCAGACTAATCTAAAATCTTAAATCGATTCAGGAGTCTTCGGCGATCGAACCCTCGCTGCTGTGCGCCTGCGCGTTCCCGTTTACGTCGCCGAGTTGTAGCCGCACGTCATCTATTGCCTGATTTAGCTGGGCAATTTTATCTTCTAAACTCAGCCTTGCTACTTCCATCCCTTCGGCTTCAAGTTGGCTGGCTTTCCTCTGGCGCATCTTTCTTACCTTTGCGTCGGAAGGTTCACTCAGCAAAGCTTCAGCAGCGCGCCGCGACAGCACCGCGCCCAAAACTGCCCCCACCAAGCCCCCAACTGCGGCTCCGGCAATAAATCCGCCTGTAAAACCCTCTCGATTGCTCATTGCTCAACTCAACTGCGCGATATTTCCGTGATTTGTTTATTTTGACACTCTCTGGAGTGAGAAACCGGGGGACGATCGTTCGATTTGAGATTTTAGATTTAGATCGACGTTCTCAAACGATTCGCAAACACAAAGCCCAAAGGGGCATCAAGTCGGTTAATTGCCAGTTAAGGCGATAATTCCGACTTCAGAGTTGAAGCGGATCATCTCCAAAGATCGATCGCCATAAAGGTCTTCAATGTGCTCTAAGCAGCAGTCGATCGCAAAATCGTTCAACTCCGCAGGCCCAATGCCGTACATATCCTGAAACACCTCCTCGTCTACCCGGCAAAAGCGGGGTCGATCGGCATAAATCCCGCATTCTCGCGTCGATTGGTCAAAATTGATACACCAACCGTCTTCTCCGACTAAGCTCAAGTAGAGCGCCAATTCCTCTGTTGATAAATACTCGTCTAAGTCAGGGCGCTCAGTTGGTTCTAGGTAACAACAAGCACCGCACTGCTTCACGCAACGCCAATTCGCCATAGTTTCGTTCGATTTGAGATTTTGGATTTTTGATTGGGAACACTTTATAGAAGAGGCATCAAGTCCCCGGTTCCCTGTCACTGGGAGGTCGATCTTTCTTTACATTTTGTTGAATTTTGTAAACTTCCTTAAAAAATAGGGTCGATCGCCCGGTAAAATCAGAAGCGGATTTTCTAATCAACAATCTAGACTTAATCAATACAGTAGGAGGACACATGGACTTTATAACCGATCTTTTCAGCGGCCTGGGCGGTGTAAACTACCAACTGATTATTCAGGTAGCTTTACTTGCAGCAGTCGTGCTTTCGGGCCCGATCGTAATTTTTCTGTTGGCAGCTAAAGGCGGCGACCTGTAATTATAGCACGCTCCAGGGCGATCGAGAGTTGGGAATTTTGAGTTTTATTTGAGTTATGCAAAATTCCTAACGCTCGATCGCCAATTTTCCCAGATTTTCACGGGGCTACACAAGCTTTTCGATCAAATACCGAGGGCGTGTTTAGCCGTTTGAATCAAATTCTCAAAAAAAGGTAGAGATACATCGACTTCTCTAGCATCCTGACGGGAGTTCCCCAACAAACCGATATGTTGTCCGGGTGCTACAGCCAAAACTTGCCCTTGAGAGTTGCGAATTCTCAACTCCTCTTGAGCACCGGTGGGAGACAGACTGCAAGAATAAGTGCGATCGCAATAATCAAACTCAACTTTTCCAAAAACCTGCCGCCTCGAACTAGCAGCGCTTGCAGGCAAGCGCACACCCAACAATTCCAGCTCAACCGATGTCTTGCCATTAAAACTATTTTCCCGCAAGCGGTAAGCAATATCATGCTACACCTGAAAACGAACCTTCATTTTTCGAGAACTTAGGTGTAGAACACAAAATGACCGATCGCTGGCGCCCGA
>JBDTEI010000269.1:0-4564 GCA_039922675.1 Microcoleus sp. | reverse complement strand
AATTACCAAAGTTGCCATCCCCGCGCCAGTCGCCAAATGAAAGGGACGCAGCCATTTGGGTCGTGGCTGTTTCGTACTGCGGGCGCCAAACATCCACGTTCCAGTAACTGCTAGCAACAGGTAAGCCAAAAGCGACGCACCCATTGACCAAGCTGCTATTTTCCACAACCACAAGAAAGAAGGCAGATTCATGATTTAAATCCCTAGTTAGGGATTTGCAAGAAAGGTTTCTTCCCAATTTTACCTGCACCTGAAGCCAAAAATGAATATTTTTGCGAGAAAGTGCGATCGTACTTTCCACAGATTCCATCCGTCTGGGACTAAATTCAAACCCCAGATATCATACTCGGATTCATTGACTTTATTGATTTATAGATCCACCAGTATTTTGGAACCACCTTCCCCTTCTAGCTTCGTGGTTCAACTGTCAACAAAAGGCATTTTATAAAACCCTAATTTTTGTTCTACGATCAAGCGGAAAAACGGCAGACCTTCTATCAAATATCTTCTCCACAACCTTCTCGGCTCACTTAACAGTCGGTATACCCATTCTATGCCGACTTCGCTCATCCATTTGGGAGATCTTGCTTTGCAACCAGCTTCAAAATCAATGGTTGCGCCTACGGCCAAGAAAACTTTGACGTGTGTGAATTTGCTCCTGTATTTAACCAGCCACTTCTCTTGTTTGGGCGCTCCCACTCCGATCGCCAGAACTGTAGCTCCTGATTTATTGATCGCGTCAATTATTGTTTCACACTCTTCCTCATTCTTTTCAAAGCCAAAGGAAGGAGAAAGTGCTTCAACCACTATTTCTCTACCAATTTTTTGATTGATTTTTTCCTGCGCTTTCTTAGCAATACCTTCAGCCGCTCCTAGCAAAAATATTTTAATATTCTCGTTATCTTTGTGATACATATAAAATGCCGGAAACAAGTCTGAACCAGAAATTTTTTCTTTGATAGGTGTCCCCAAAAATTTCGAGGCATACATCAATATTTGACTGTCGCATACTCTATAACTAGATGTATTGTAAGCTTCATAGAAATCGCGGTCATACTGCAATTTAATCAAGTGGTCTACATTAGGCGTAAATACCACCCCACCTTCGCTCTCTAGTTTTTCAAACAACTCTGTAATTGAGAAGTTATCTATAGAGACATTCAATAAATTAACTGTTTTCATTTGTTATTTCCTTCCAGTCTTTATATTAACCTACAACTCACACTATCACCCGCACTACAGCTTTGTGTTTTCACTACTTGGGCGCGGGGCGTGAATATACTGTTTTCAGTATATCCCCGTCCCCCCTAACTGTCCAGTTAGGATTTTTAAAGATTGTGTAAAGAATCAGCTTCTTTTAGCAAAAACTGTATAAAGCCAATTTGTTTTTCCCACTCGCAACACATTTTTCCTAAAAACAATCCCATGTTCATAGTTGAAGCCTTGTCAATTAATGTAATAAATATTTTTTTACACCAAATTTAAGCTGCTAAAAAATAGAGTACCACTCCCGAAATAGATTTAATGGAAAGGTGGTATATTTTTTAGTTTTTGTATCCAGCTAATGCAAGATATTTTCAAGTTTTGAGCGCGCTCAAAGCTTGAAAATCATCTTTATTTTTGGTGAACCAGCAACTTTCTTCTTGGCAGCGAACTGGTTTTCTTGGTCTTAAGACTTTCTGGAGCTTTTAAGACCAGACCCGATATTCCTCCAACAATCAACGCAAAAATCGGGTTAGTCATAGCGTTCAAAACACAGTCAAACATATACATAGTTACAGCTACTCCCAGGACCGCAGCGGGCGCTACTTTCGGATTAGACCAAGTTCTGGCGGGATACTTCAACGTGGCAAAGACGACAACAGGAAGTAAAAATGAAGAAAATAAACTAACTAAACCGACTGCACCGTTGGTGCCAAATTCAATAATCCATAAGCTGTCGGTGACCGAGATATCTTGACCGTACCCGTTGTACACGCGGTTTCCGCCCGAATCCCCCCAGCCAAACAGAAATTTTTGCCGCGCTTTGTCCCCCAATATCTCTTCCATGTCAAATCTAAACTTCAGAGAGCCGGCTCGTTCTTCGCCAAATATGGGATTGATGACACCCATCACGTCTTTGCTCGAAAATTGACCGGATGCAGCTATGTACAGATAAAACGATATATATCCAATTACGAATAGCAGGGGCAAAGAAGTGCGAAACCACTTGGCAAAAAATAATATGAACAACGCGATCCCAAATAAACTATAGGCGCCTGTAGAACGGCACAGGAAAAAAGCGATAGTTAATACAATTGCTAGAGTCTTAATGCTTTGGCCCTGAAACTTTTTGAGCGTCCCAGTTTGCCAGAGCCAAACTCCGATTAAGGCGGCTGTCATCATCCACACGCCCACCATCAAACCGTGCTGCATAAATACTACCGGTCTCCACCCGCCCATACGCCTTGCTTGACCCCAGTCCTCAAAGGCATTGACGCCGTAAACCATTTGGTGCAGAATTGGGCCCTTAACCCCTTCAACTAATGTAAAAGGAATGTAGGCCAACCCACCTGCAAAAATCCCGATCGCCAATTGTCGCAGCCCGTCTAAACTACCCATATACAACCGTCCCAAAAAATAAGGCATACCCCAAGTAATGATTTGGTTGAAAGTCGGAGAAATCGGGCTGCCACCATTAGTAACTTGTGAAACAATTGGACACAAACAGCAAATTACCATTGGCACGTCCAGCCAACCGGGCTTAAAAGTGGTGATGCGCGCAGTATCGTAGATAATAGTCGCCAGCAAAATGGCGTAACAAGATGCCGAGATTTTGGTATACGGTGGCAATAGGGGGATGGGATAAGAAGCTTGGGGCAAAAACAGCCACGCTGCAACAAAACTTATAATTACCGCCCGCTGAGTCGGAAACCTCACAAACAAGTAAAGAACGACCGGAATCAAACCGAACATAGTAATTGGAATTAATGCAACCATAGGTTTTTTTTTGCAGTAAAATTGTAGAAAGACTACTCAATTTTCCCGATCAACATTCTCGATTAAACGATCGCCTCTTCCCCCGATCTTTCTAAATCAACCTCAATTTTACGGTTTGTCCGTTAATTGTGGCTGACGTTCCCGTGCCGCGTACAGTGCAGTCTCGAAGAGCTCAGTTGCATCCTCCCAGATATAATTTATCACCTTCTCCAAAGGAGTCTCAGACATTGCCCGCCATTCGGCATCAGACAACTGACAAATCTGCTCGATCGCTTTTGCCATATCCTCTGGCTCTTCTGGCTTGACAAGTATGCCACCCCCACCAGCAAGTAGTTCTGGAACCCCACCAACAGGAGTGCCCATGACTGGTGTGCCACAAGCCATCGCTTCGATAATTGGCAAGCCAAAGCCTTCGGAGCGGCTGGCAAACAGCCAAGCATCGCATTTGCTGTACAAATCTTTGAGTTAGTCTTGACTAGGTAATATATTGTACTCAGTACCGTCGGCAGTGGCAAATGGGTGGCAGGAGGTTCACCGGAACCAAAGGTAACTAAACGAAGGTTGAGATTTTTTAGCACTTATATAAAAAAATCCATTGCTAGATCGGAGCCTTGGAAAGGAGCTATAGAATAGTACATCCCTCATGCCACCTGTAATAGCAAGGGTGGGAAGGACAAAAGTAATTTTTACGATCGTAGATGCGGAAAATAGACACCGGTTGATAAAACTGGTCAATCGCAGTTCGTTCGCACTTACGAGTCTATTTTTGGTTTGTGTGCAGGGTGCGGGTCTCTGCGATCGGCGATCGTTACTTGAGGTCGAGCCGACCGTACTTTGTCGTCCGGGACTTTTCCCAATTAGAAATCGGGAGATATGTGAAGACTAGACAAGTCTAACCTGTAACGGCGCTAGCTTCAAAACCTCCCTTGCACTTGCTGGAGATTTTGGCCAGCCGTAACATTGAACCAGTGTTTTAGGTAGATGCGGTCAGAATTCGTGTCGAGGTTGCTAGGTAGAAAACAGGACACGACGGGCGATTTTAGTTTTGGTAGAAGCACCGTACCAAACGATATTGAGTTCCTGCTGAGCATCCCGCGCTGGCTTGCCTGACTAGCGCAGAATTTCAACTTGCTGCGGTTAGCATTTAGCCTCAACTTATGTCAGGGGCACTGGTTGCTTCCCATAGTAGGGAGAAGAGGAAACGATCTTAACGTCGCGCTGTTGAGATTTGTCTACAGCAACTTTCAATCCTGCTTCAAAATGCTTCGTGGCATCTTCCCAAGTGTAATTGGTTACCTTAGCATAGGCGGCTTCGGATATGGCTTGCCACTTGGCATTAGGCAACTGACATATATGCTCTATGGCTTTTGCCATTTCTTCAGGATCTTCTGGTCTTACAAGTATGCCAGTACCCCCGCTCAAAATTTCAGGAGCAGCACCTGCTGGGGTACTGATGACGGGAGTGCGGCACGCCATCGCTTCGATAATTGGCAAGCCAAAGCCTTCAGAGCGGCTCGCCAGCAGCCACGCATCGCATTTGCTGTAATAGTCTTTGATTTTGTCTTGGTCGGGTTGAATTACAAAC
>JBDTEI010000268.1:0-7797 GCA_039922675.1 Microcoleus sp. | reverse complement strand
TCGCCGGCTCCGCAGAAAAATAAGTCTGCGGCAAAATAACCGTGTTCAGGCCAAGTATGGATTGCTATATGAGACTCTGCCAAAGTTGCAGTAGCCGTCACTCCGTGAGGACTAAACTGGTGTACGCACAAATCGATGAGAGTAGCTCCTCCGGCTTCGATCGCATCGAGTATGGCGCGGCGGATACGTTCAGGATCGTTGAGGATGTCTCCAGGAGACTGCCAAGCATCAGCGACCAGATGGGTTCCCAATTGTTTCATTCTGCGGGGTTTTACCTCTATTGATTTTAAGTCTCAAACCTTTTAACGTTAGCATGGTGTCCAGAAATTTTCAAGTATATTTCCCAAAAAAAACAAAAATAGCGGCGAGCGCGAGCCGATCGTGGGTTTTCGGCGCTTTGGCTACAGATATCCGGTTGAGTTCGATGGAGATTCGATACGCGCGATCGAAACTTTCGGGCCAATCGGCTTTGGGTAAAATGTCATGAAAGCCCAACCGCCTTAATTTGCTCTTGACGATGGAGAGACTAGAAACCCGGAAGGGCTGACGCTGTTGGCATCGCCCCTACAGAAACCGGGTTTAGGAGTGTTCGGTTTTTTTGAGATTGACTTAGTTAATTATGGTCGATCGACTCATCAATCCCGGCTGTGAGTAGCTCCATTCGGCAAAATCGCCCCGCTCAAAGCCGCTTCATTCAAATTAGCAACATTCAAGCTCGCCCCAATCAAATTAGCCTCTGACAAATTAGTTCCGGTCAAATTTGCCCCAGTCAGAGAACTCAGCAGCAAACCCGCTCCAGACAAATTGGCGTGACTCAAATTTGCCCCCCGCAAATCCGCTTCCAGCAAGCTAGCACCTGACAAATTCGCACCGCTCAAATTAGCTCCCCGCAAAGAAGCTTTGTTCAAATTTGCAGCCTTCAAATCAGCATTGTGCAGAATCAAACCATTTAAATTGGCGTGACTCAAATTAGCTCCCTGCAAGTCAGCACCGGTCAAATTAGAGCCATTTAAATTAGCTCGACTCAAGTCAGCACCGCTCAAGTCAGCACCGCTCAAATTAGCCGCGCAAATACAAGCCTCCCGCAGACTTGCTTCGCTCAAACAAGCTCCAACCAAATTAACGCCACTGAGATTTCCGCGATTGATGTAAGCCCGAATTAGAGTTGCTCCGCTCAGGTTCGCCCCGTTCAAATCTACCTCGCTGAGAATCGCTCTAGTCAGATTTGCTCTGCTTAAATCTACCCCGCTCATAATTGCTCGGCTCAGCGTCGCCCCGCTCAAATTAGCCTCAGTTAGTTTCGAGCCGCTTAGCAAACAAGCTCCTACTAAACTCGCTCCCGTCAGAATAGCTTTGCTCAAGTCAGTACGAGACAATATTGCTCCGCTGAGATTTGCCCCGCTAAAATCTGCTCCGATTGCCACAGTTCCAGTTAAACTAGAACTGCCGAGGTTGGCTTCAATTAATTTCGCTTTAGATAAATTAGCCCCGCTTAAGTCGGCGCCGTTTAAATTAGCTCCAATTAGTTTGCTTCTAATTAAGTTAGCGCCTTTCAAATTAGCACTGCTCAAATTTGTTCGACTGAGATTAGCTTCACTCAAATGAGCTGCAATGAGGTTAGCCCCTCGAAAATCTCGTTCCCCGTTTCTATGTCTAATTAAAAGTTCATCGGCACTTAAAATCTCAGTAAAATTCATAAAAAAAGTTGAGTGAGTTTCCTTAATTTCTCGATGTTCTATGTTGTCTGAAAGTTTGTACTATCGTATTGGCTATTCAGTTTTTTAAACCAATACTGCCACAGTAACAATTGTCAAAATTGCTTGATTCCTAGCATCACCCTGCTAACTTCGTTATAACTTACGAAAAGAAACCGGGTTCTGGTAAAATCTGAGGTTTGCCAGCGCGGAAGTCATGAATAAACCGAGTTTCTCGCTGCGTGTAAGTCCTGTAAGTCTTATTTTGCTAGTAGTTAGTTGGCGGTTGATCTTAGTGGTTAATTGTTAGTTGTATTTATACTAACAATTAACCACTAACGATTAACTACTAACCATTTACCAAAATATAGAGAAGTTGTCGATCGCTCTTGTCAAGACCGATCGCATATTTGGGGTATTGCTGGCGGCATCCGCGCCGCATTCTGACCCGAAAAATTGCCGGTACGGGCATCGAATTTATTAGTGCAATCAAGAAACCAGATCTCGGAGATTCAACCCCGAAAGCCTTCTACATAAGTGCCTTATATCTGCGATTTCCCGTGAAAGCAGAGCCAGGTCAGCTCAGCTAGTGTCACCTCCCCCCACTGTGCTTCGTGCCAGTGAAATCCAACAGGAAGGCTGTTTTCCTCGGAGTGCTGAGCGATTCGCAGGCTTTGCCAGCCATCGGCTGCCATTCGCCTGAGATTTCGCGAAAGAATGCGCCACGAGCCGTTCCCGTACTCCCGCGCTGCTGTGCTTGCTGTTAATCTTGACTCTATCCATGAGCGCTTGCGGTTCTAATTAACAGAACACCCGAAACCAGACGCGCTCTCGGACATAAAAGCTGTTTCTAGGCTTCTCAAATGCTTCGCTGAGGCATTCCCAGAAAAACTATATTCATGCGGCAGGTCTTGCCAACGGCAATTTGGCTGTTACAGCCAACCAATGACCAGCCTAAGTCTTGCGGTTCGACGACAACAATATTATTCTAATAATATTTATCGATCACCGCAGGCCCTACTCGGCGCGCGGCACGGGCTACTTGACCTCTATAAGTGGCAAAAATTAGCCGTCCCATAATTAAAGATAGTCGTTCTTTGACTAACCGGGCAATATCTGCTGTAATTTATGTGATGAAGTTTGATAATACTGCATGGTTTGCGATCGAGCTGTAGTGAGTGTTACAGACTAAAAAAACCGCAGCCATTTTTGTACGTGTAAAAATTAATTAAGCCGATCGATCTGCGGGGACAAAGCCCAGCTCGCCAATCAAAATTCCACTTTTGCCTGGTCACTTTTTTTTAAATTTCCACAACAAAACAAAAGCCGGCTTTTACAGAAAAAGCCGACTGTTGAGATAATTTTACAGGTATTGCGCTAAACGCCTACACCCTCGACAATCCGAGTGGGCCAGTGCGATCGCCCCTGCGGGAACTAGAAACAATACCCAAACAAAGTATGAAGTATCAAACCCGACGGTGGCCGGTCACGCCCTGATTCGGGTCGTAAATATCAGCCGTAGTATCAACGCCGGGAGTGCCGGGAGCGCCGTAATCAGCCCGAGCGCTATCCACGCTGGGATGGTCGTAGGTGTTCCAATGCTGAATGCCTCCACGGCTCAGAACGGTTTCAGCTTTAGCGACTTCTGCTTCGCTGCCGTCAACCATTACCAAGTAATCTCCCTTCGCCACCCGATCGTTGTATGCTCTAGCTTGCTCTTCGGGAATACCCAAACCGACTAAAGCTCCGATCAAGCTGCCCGCAGCCGCACCCAAAGCCGTACCGGCGAGTGTAGTGGCGATCGTCGTAGCGGCGGCTCCTGCCAGCATAATCGGCCCGATACCGGGAATTGCCAGCGCGCCGAGACCTACCAACAAGCCAGTCAAACCGCCCAGCGTACCGCCTGTGAGCGCACCCTTAGTCGCCCCTTCATCAGCCTTGTTGTCCGCGTTGTCCTTAACGTCAATGCCTGCGATTTCGCCTTTAGAATCAGCATCCTTAGCGATGACCGAAACCCGATCCATGTCGAAACCAGCAGTTCTCAGTTCTCCCAGCGCGTGTTCAGTCTCGCGGCGGGTGGAAAACACGCCCACAGCGCGCTTGTGGTTGGCCAGAGTTCTGTGGCCAGTGTCTGCCGGCACATCATAAATGCCCCAATCCTGAATGCCCCGCACGCTCATAATTCCTTCGGCGGTGGCCAACTCAGCATCCGTTCCTTCGACGAATACCAAATATTCTCCGCGCGAGATGCGATCGCTATAAATTTTAGCTTTGGCTTCGGGAACACCCAAACCGACCAAACCGCCGACCAAACCGCCCGCAGCAGCTCCAATCGCGCCTCCGACAGCAGTATCCGCCAGCAGAGTGGCGATCGCGCCCCCCGCCATCACCGGCCCAACTCCCGGAATCGCCAGCGCCCCAATGCTTCCCAGCAACCCAATCAAACCGCCCGTAACCACTCCGGCCGTCGCGCCAGCTTTCGCGCCGCCGCCCACTTTCTCATCGGTACTCTTAGCAGCGCTAGCGCCCGCAATTTCGCTGCCATTGAGATTTTCCCCAACTACCGAAACCTTATTCATCGGAAACCCGGTACTTTGCAGTTCCATCAGGGCTAGTTCCGTATCGCGGTAATTAGAAAAAGATCCTACAGCCCGTTTGTATTGACCTAAAGCCATTTTTTTTCTCCTTCAAAATAAACTACTTTTACACAACCACAGAATTTATGCTCTGCTTGCTACCCTCAATCACATTTAGTCATTTTTTGCCAAGATTTTTCATCGGTCGCTGGGAATAACATTGATCTCTATCTTCCGACCTGTTTTCCGTAATTCTCAGGAATTGCCCATCGGAAATTGCAGGTAGTAGGTAAGTTTTGAGTTGAAAATTTTTAGTGCGTGAATCTTAAAATTTCTTTAACTCTTTAACTTAAAACCCCGCTACCCCGAAGAGTCACCTAAGCGTTACGATCCGCTTTGAAAACAATTTTAAACTTCCCAACTTTCCTGCTTGCTTCTTCCTTCCTGAGAATTTATTACTTGGTAGGCGATGCGGGTGCAGCGGGGGCGACTACAGCCGTAACATTCACTGTTTTGACACCCTTAATCTGCTTAGCTAGCGGCTCAATTTTAGCTAAATCAGTTTGATTGGGAACTGTGCCACCTACGGTAACAGCCCCGTCTTTGGCGTCAACAGTTAACTCACCTTTAGTGATGTTTACTTCCAACTTGGAGCGAACTTCACTTTTCAGGTCGCCATCGGCTCTGTTTGTGTCGCCACCCGTCACATTGTTGCGCTGTTCTCTGGCTTTGATATCAGCATTTGCTTGTGCTCTGCGAACATCGCTAGTTGCGTCGGACTGAGTTTTTTTAATTGTCTCTGCTGGGGGCGGGCTCTTGACATTTTCTGTGGTAGAATTAGGAGCATCAGCGCTCGTTTTAGCGTCGCCAGTGCAAGCAGCAACTCCAAATAATAGGAGACCGCTGATGATAATAGGTGTTAGTTTGTTCATAATTTGTTAATACCCTCCAGGTAAGCTTTCGATGAGCCAGACTTCGTTGAGCTAGATAAAGCCACACAAAGTTTTAGTTGGTGCTTTCTAATATCTAAAAAGCCTTATATCAAACATATAAAATTAAGGAAGCCACTACATCGCTCCACAGGTATAAATTTTATCTATGTCGTTAGATAGAGAGTACAAAAAACAAAATAAGGTATTAGGTAAGATTTAACTTACTTAGCCCTGCGCTCCTATTATACCTCAGAAACCCGGTGGATTCAGAGGTTTTTCGTTACCCAAGCCAATATTTGCCTATAAATCCAGTTCCACCTCTTAAGTTTTATTAATAAATTCGATCGCCAATCCCAACTAATTTTTCCGTCTTTCTTATTCCGTCTTCCTTATTCCTTCTTCCCTCTTCCAGACATCCGTTAAATCCGTTTCACAATCCGTTACCGAACTTCTTGCTTCAAAACAAACGAAAAGAGTCGAGAAATTTTTGAGCATTTTCTGGTTCTGAGGTAGTAGCAACCAGCCCGTAAACGCGCTTTTCTACCAAAAAAACTTGACCTACACCTACAGGTTCTTGGGAGGAAAGTGGCTGAAACTCAAATTCTTTTCCCGGATAGCCACCCAGGGAAATATCCCGTACTTGCAGCAATTTAGCATTCGCACCCACGACAAAAAAATCCACGGCAGTATTTAAAGTAATTTTGATATTATTGTTGCTGAGCTGAAAATCTAGATCGAAGTATTGAAGTAAATAAGTTTCTTTGTTTTTTAAGATCGATCTGTATGTATGAGTGGTAATTTGAGTTGAAAAAGTTTCAGTATTAATTTTGGGAGTTCCCGGCATATCGATCGCAAATTGACCCATCGCCGAGCAAAATGGCTGCCACTCCGGCTGAGGAATTGGCGCCCGCAGCGGGGCTAGTTCAGCTTTTGCGGGACTGGCAAACTTGACAGACGACACAAGTAATGTAGCAGTAACTAGGAATAAATACAGTAATTTCATTTTATGAAAAATTATAATTGCCAGATCTGCGCTAGCCTAGAAATATATCCGCAAACGAGGGATTTATGCTGAATATTATATTTACTCAACGGCGAGGCAACTCGATCGGGCGATCGCCAGCTAAAACCCGTAAAACCAATATACTCGCTGCTGTAAATACTTGGCTAGCTCTCTGTCTGCTGGCTGCTGTCACAGCTTGTGCAAACAGCCCCAACAGCAAGGCCCTGGAAGAATCCGTAGCCGCCGATCCGAAATTACAACAAAATCCAGCGGTTTTCTCTTCAGCGCCACCAGCGACAGCAGTTGAAACCAGCACAACCGCCAAACTCCCGGAGGATTTCCCGACAGAGATTCCACTCTATCCTAATGCTCAGTTAATCGAAGTTGGTGCGCCAACCGATGCGTCGTCAAAAAATGTGCGGCTGCGCTGGCAGAGCACAGATCCGGTTAATTCGGTTCAGAACTTTTATCAGTTAGAGTTTGGGCGCCACAACTGGAAAATAGTCAGCCTCCCAACCGCCGACGGACAAGGTTCTTTAGTCGCAACCCGAGATAATTTGCGGGTAACAGTGTCGCTTTCTCCGACTCAGAAAGTAGGAGGTTCTACAGAATTTGCGATCGACTACACCAAAGACAGTCCAGAAATTGCAGCCAGTCCCCAACCTAACAATTCCGAGTCTAGCCCATCTCCAACCGCTTCACCAACTCCATCAAATTCAGAGGAAACTACCCCCACGCCATCTCCTTCGCCCAAATCAGCAAAAGTTAGCCAACTAGACACCAAAATTCCTCAACAGTTGCAGCAGTACGTGGCGGATTTGGCTCAGTTGGAAGTGCTGAAAGTGCGATCCTCTCCGAGGGCTTCGCTAACAAAAAGCGGTGCTAATTTAGAAACTGGCAACACTTTACCCGAACCCAACAAAATTGTCACTCGCCGCGAATACGCCCGCTGGTTAGTAGCCACAAACAATCAAATTTATGGCAGCCGTCAAGCCAAACAAATTAGATTAGCAGTAGAATCTAGCGAACCCGCCTTTTCCGACATACCCAAAACAGACCCGGATTTTTCAGCAATTCAAGGTTTAGCAGAAGCCGGTTTAATTCCGAGTTCGCTTTCTGGAGAAACGAAAGATATAAAATTTCGTCCCGATGCACCTTTAACCCGCGAAACAATGATTCTCTGGAAAGTGCCATTAGATACTCGTCAAGTTTTGCCCACAGCCAACATTGAGGGAGTGAAAGAAAAATGGGGTTTTCAAGATGCTTCTAAGATTGATTCCCAGGCATCGCGGGCAGTTTTAGCTGATTTTAACAATGGAGATTTGGCGAATATTCGCCGGGTTTTTGGTTTTACTACTCTGTTTCAGCCCAAGAAATCCGTGACTCGCGCCGAAGCTGCTGCTAGTTTGTGGTATTTTGGCATTCAAGATCAGGGATTGTCAGCTAAAGATGCTCTGCAAGCAAAGTCTCAACCAGCCCCGTAGAGTTGTTTGGGGTGCTTAAAAGTTCTGCACAAAGCATCTACTTATAAAAGAGAGGTTCGTTCGTTCGGACTTCAGTCCTTCTTTTCCTGAGGACTGAAGTCCGAACGA
>JBDTEI010000267.1:0-8733 GCA_039922675.1 Microcoleus sp. | reverse complement strand
TTGGGGTGAGAGATTGATTGCAGGCAATCGTTGACTTGCATAAAACCGTTGGAGTCTGTGGCTAAACCGGATTCTCTTATCCAATGGGCGGCGGAGGCTTGTGTTACCCAAAAAATGCGATCGCACTTAACGTTCAAACCTGATTCACAACAGATTTGGGCATTGGGCATTGGGCATTGGGGATTGGATGCTATTTCAATCATTTCTTGGTTTTCTATGGCACTGACTTTTTCCATTAAATGTACTTTAATGCCACGACTAATCAGAATTTCTTTGAGGCGATGACGTACTCTAGAGTTATGTCCCGGCATCAATTCAGCACCGCTATGAAACAAGTGAATTTCTAATCCCTCTTTCTGCTTAAACTTCCCTCTTCCTTCTTCCTTCTTCCCTTTTCTTTCTTCCTTCGCAAGACGAGATTGCATATTTAACGCTAATTCGACGCCGCCCGCACCGCCGCCGACAATGGCAATTCGCAGCGGTTTTTCGGGATAGTTTTGCCTAGCGTAAATTAACTGATTCCAGCTAGCTAAAAACTCTGGTACGGGTTTAGCTGCAATTGCATATTCTGCCGCACCACGCACGGATAAAGTCGCGGGAGTGCTGCCGATATCCACAGACAGCAAGTCAAAATTAACCGGAGGCCGAGTTTGACAAATAACTTGATTTTTGCTAAGGTCGATCGCGATCGCCCGATCGACCAATATTTGACATCCGGCAAATTCCGCGAGCGATCGCAAATCGATGTGACATTCATCATAATCATACAACCCGGCAACGTGTCCCGGCAACATTCCCGAATAAGGCGCGTGCAGCACGTCGCTAATCAGAGTCAACCGCACGGAGGGCAGCGGTTTGAGACCAAACATTTTCAATACAATAGCATGACTGTGACCGCCACCAATTAAGACTAAATCTTTCACAATTACAGATGTTCGATCGAAATGTTCTTTCCCCGATATTGTACAACACTCGCACTTCGGCAGGCAGAACTGTCCGGTCAGGAGAGCTGGCGGTGTGAAATTAAGATTGGCCAGCACTTTGACAAAATGCTATCACTTACTCCCTGCATCACAGATTTTCAGCGATTGTACGATCGCACATTCAGCACAAATAGCTGTAGACTGTAGAGCGAGCAAATTTTATCACCAAATTATGCCGGGGTGTGTTTGATAGCTAACTCACCATTCACAATTATGACATTACGGATCATTCCTCGCAGTTGGCAGCGATCGATTAAACGCCTATTCCCGCTGTTATTTGCGATATCATTCATTATAGTATTGCTGGTTAATAACTTAACTCCGGCGATCGCCCAACAACCCCGCCAAGAAATTCGCGGAGTTTGGATGACGACAAACGACAAAGACATCCTCAGAGATCGCCACAAACTAGGAGATGCGATCGCTAAATTAAAGCGGTTAAATTTCAACACAATCTATCCCGTAGCCTGGAACTCTGGCTATGCAATGTATCCCAGCCCAGTCGCCCAGCAAAGAGACATTCAACCATTTGTTTACAGAGGGTTAGAGGGACAGGATATGCTCGCAGATTTAATTGCCCAAGCCCACCGCCAAGGCCTGCTAGTAATTCCTTGGTTTGAGTTTGGTTTTATGACACCTCCCACCTCAGAATTAGCATTAAACAATCCCGATTGGCTCACACAAAAACAGGACGGCAGCCAAACATCAAACAGCGCAGGCGGCGAAGTAGTTTGGCTCAATCCATTTCATCCAGAAGTGCAGGAATTCATTACCGAACTCGTACTAGAAATCACCACCCAATATAACGCCGACGGCATTCAATTTGACGATCACATGAGTTTGCCATCAAAATTTGGCTACGATGAATATACCATTGCTTTGTATACCAAAGAAACCAAAAAAGCACCGCCAAAAGATTTTGAAGATCCAGCATGGGTGAAATGGCGAGCCAATAAAATCACCGCTTTTATGTCGCAGCTAAATCAAGCAGTAAAAGCAGTAAAACCCAACGCTATTTTCTCAATTTCTCCGAATTACTACGAATTTGCTTACAAACATCACCTGCAAGATTGGCTGAATTGGGTGCGTTTCGATATTGCAGACGAACTAATCGTGCAAGTGTACGGTTCCAATCTAGAATCATTTGTGGACAAAATTAGCCGTCCAGAAATGCTAGAAACACAGCAAAAGATTCCCACCGGAGTTGGAATTATGACAGGTTTAAGAAATCGCCCAGTAGCAATTCAGCAAATTAAATCCCAAGTGCAAGCAGTCCAAGAATACGGATTAGGCACTGCTTTCTTCTACTACGAAAGCTTGTGGGAAGATGCGCCCGAATCAATTGGCGATCGACTTTCTCAATTTAGCACGTTCTTCCCGTTTTCTGCATTCCGAACAGCGTTACAATTACCCAGACGCGCGGCAACTTTCCCTCCGCCGCCTCCACCCAAACCAGACCCCAAAGCTAAGCCCCAGCAACCTACCAAAGACTCCCCACCTTCGCCCTCACCAACCACATCACAAAAGTAGGGACACGGCAGTGCCGTCTCCCGGACACGGCACTACCGTGTCCCTACAGATGGATTTTGGGGAAATCACATTTATGTTCGTGGTAAGGATAATGATTTAGGATTGCTATATCAATCATTAATCATTAATAAAAATGCCAACTAACCAAAAAATTTTCCTGCCAAAAATGGGCTGCGGTACTTGGGCGTGGGGCAACCGACTGCTTTGGGGTTATGATGAAAGTATGGACGAGGAATTGCAAGCCGCATTCAATCTTTGTGTCAGCAAAGGTGTCACTTTGTTCGATACAGGTGATTCCTACGGAACCGGGAAATTAAACGGACGCAGCGAGCAACTTTTAGGGCAGTTTTCCCAACAATATCAAGGTGCAAATAAAGACAGTATTTGTATTGCGACTAAACTTGCTGCTTATCCTTGGAGACTGACGCGACAATCCATGATATCTGCTGGTAAAGCTTCGGCTTCGCGCCTCGGAAAAAATGTAGATTTGGTGCAAATGCACTGGTCTACAGCTAATTACGCTCCTTGGCAAGAGGGGGCTCTTTTGGACGGTTTGGCAGACCTTTACGAGCAAGGATTGGTTAAGGGAGTGGGCTTATCTAATTACGGGCCGAAACGCTTGAAATGGGTACATCAAAGATTTAGTTCGCGCCAAATTCCAATTGTTACTTTACAAGTGCAATATTCGCTACTTTCTACCTATCCAGTAACTGAACTTGGACTGAAAGATGTTTGCGATGAATTGGGGATAAAATTGATTGCTTACAGTCCTTTAGCCTTGGGGTTGCTGACGGGGAAATATTCGGAAAATGGCGCTCTTCCTAAAGGTATTCGAGGTTTGGCGTGCAAGCAGTTATTGCCGGGAATGCAATTACTTTTGAATTGTTTGCGAGAAATAGCGGCCTTCAGAAACAAGACTGTTTCGCAGGTAGCAATCAATTGGTGTATCTGCAAAGAAACTATTCCGATTCCGGGGGCTAAATCTGCGGCGCAGGCGAGGGATAATATTGGTAGTTTGGGCTGGGAGTTAGACTCGGGAGAGGTTGCAGAATTGGATAAGGCGGCGGCGAGTGTGGATAAGAAAATGGTGCAGAATATCTTTCAAACGAGATAACCGGGTTCGTTAGAGTTGGCGGTTGAAACCGCCCCTACACAAACAAAGTCCGCCGACGCGGACTTAATAACGTAATTTTAACCCTCCATTCTTCAACCTGCGTGGCAGGTTTTGTTTGTATAGACGCGGTTTCAACCGCCCAGTCTAATTGCTGAATAACGTAATTTTAACCCTCCATTCTTCAACCTGCGGAGGCAGGTTTTGTTTGTATAGACGCGGTTTCAACCGCCCAATCTAACCGCAAAAAGTTTCCACACACCGCACAAACATTTCTACACCCATCCCCAACGCAGTTTCATCAAAATCAAAACGCGGGTGATGGTGCGGGTAAGCTAAGTTTTTCTCGGGATTTGCCGAACCCAAAAAGAAATAGCAACCGGGGACTTCTTGCAAAAAGAATGACATATCCTCGCCGCCCATTGTTTGACATTCCGGCACTATTCCCGCAGGAGTTTCTACAACTGATTCTGCTACGCTGCGTACTAAGTCAGCCATGCTCGAATCATTGATAACTGGCGGATAAAGCGCGCAATAATCGAGTTTGTAAGTTGCGCCGTGACTATTACAAATTCCGGCAATTATTTGTTCGATGCGCTGAGAGAAATAACCTTGATATGTGGCATTGAAATAGCGCACTGTGCCGCCGATTTGGGCGGTGTCGGCGATGACGTTGTGGGTGTGCCCTGCGTGAAATTTGCCGACTGTTACTACCGCTGAGTCGATCGGGTTAACGTTCCGTGCGACAATTGCCTGTAGGGCGCTGACAATTTGGGCTGTAACGACGATCGCATCTACAGTCTGATGTGGCATTCCACCGTGCCCGCCCTTGCCAAAAATCGTGCAGTCAAAAACTTCTACAGCCGCCATCAGCGCGCCGCTGCGGACACCTACAGTGCCTAAAGGTAGATTGTTCCACAAATGCAAGCCGACGATCGCCTCAACGTCAGGATTATGCAAAACTCCGGCTTCAATCATCGGTTTAGCGCCGCCCGGGCCTTCTTCGGCGGGCTGAAAGATGAACTTTACCTTACCCGAAAAGCTGTGTTTGTGTTTGGCGAGATAGCAGATTGTACCGAGGGCGATCGCAGTATGACCGTCATGACCGCAAGCGTGCATAATACCATCATGCTGCGATCGATAATCCACCTCATTTTCCTCTTGAATCGGCAAAGCATCCATATCAGCCCGAATTGCCAAAACCCGCCCCGGTTTGCCGCTGTCGATAGTTGCGACAACACCCGTTTTAGCAATATTAGTTTGATGCTCTATTCCCCATTCTTGCAACTTTTGCGAGACAAACTGAGCTGTTAAATTCTCATCAAAACTCAACTCCGGCTTTTGGTGCAAGCGGCGGCGCCATTCCACTAGCTGAGGCTGCAAATTTCTAATCTCCAGCCGCAATTGAGATAAATCGACATCGGTTAAATTAGGTACAGTAGAAACCATGTTAGTTGTTAGTTGTTAGTTGTTAGTTGTTAGTTGTTATTTCTCTACTCGTTTTACTCTTGACCTGGGAACCAGTTAAATAATTTGTAAAACTCTCTTTTCCTTCTCTGCGCTCTCTGCGCTCTCTGCGGTTAAAATAAAATCTAAGCTTTTTTACCACAGAGGGCGCAGAGTACACAGAGAAAGAGAAGATTGAGCAATAGAGGTGTTGAGAATGGGGTTATTTAGAAGTTTGAGAAACTAAATTAACTCCAGGTAATAACCGTTCTAAATCTAATTCCGAAGCTAATGCCGCTAATTTTTTCAGGTCATTTGGATCGTCTAAATGCGGCAAAGTACCTAACACTGGCAGTTGAGTCAGGGACTGGATTAAATCGATCGGCGCAAAATCGGCAATTTCTTGTTCCGAACAAGCTTGAACGCAATTAAGCACAATACCTCTAAGCTTAAAACCAGTGTGTCTGGCGAGAGCAACATTCGCTACAGCTTGCCCGATCGCCCCCAGCCTCACAGGTACCACCAAAACACCCCTCAGCCGCCAATCTCGGGCAATATCCGCCACCGTCAGTTCCCGCGTTACGGGCGAACCCAGCCCTCCCAAAGCCTCGACGAGCACAAAATTCTTGCGCTCAGTCAGGCTTTGCAGTGCCGTCCAGACCTTTTCGAGTTCGATCGGTCTCCCCTCGCGTTCGGCAGCAATTGGCGGTGCTAAAGGCGCGCTAAAGTGCAGCGGATTGAGTTCTTCCGGAGATTGGTCAAGGTTAAACAAACGGGTGTAGAGTTCGCGATCGCCCGTGCCGGTTTGCAACAGCTTCATAATTCCCAAACTGCGATCGGGAAAATACATTTGCCAATAAGCAGCCAGAGCGCTGGTCAAAACAGTTTTTCCCGCGTCGGTATCAGTTCCAGCAATCAGCAGCGAGTTCATTGGGAAATAGCTAATAGGTAATTGACTTCAACTTTAGTCTAGGGGAATTTGGTCAGAAGTCTAGGGTGAAGGCGAGGGTGCGGGAGTTGGTGCCGGTTCCGGCGACGGCGCGGGACTTGGTGCCGGCGCGGGAGTCGGTGCGGGAGTTGGTGCCGGTTCCGGCGACGGCGCGGGACTTGGTGACGGCGCGGGAGTCGGTGCGGGAGTCGGTACGGGACTCGGTACGGGACTCGGTTTCGGTGCGGGAGTCGGCGCGGGAGTCGGCGCGGGAGTTGGTTTGGGCGCGGGAGTCGGTTTCGGTTTCGGCGCGGGAGTCGGTTTCGGTTTCGGCGCGGGAGTCGGCGCGGGAGTTGGTTTGGGCGCGGGAGTCGGTTTGGGCGCTGGGGTTGGTTCCGGCAAAGGCGCTGGGGTTGGTTCCGGCAAAGGTGCTGGGGTTGGTTCCGGCAAAGGTTCTAGGCTTGGGCTTGGTAAAGGTGTTGGGCTTGGGCTTGGTAAAGGTTCTGGGGTTGGCGCTGGAGTTAGTTGTGGGGTTGGCGTTGGTAAAGGTTCTGGGTTTGGTACCGGAGTTAGTCTCGGCGTCGGATTGATGACTGGTGGTGGCGCTGTCGGAGTGGGTTTGGGCGTCGCTTTGTTGAGAAATGAGCCTACTAAGGCCCAGGAACCGAAGCCTGTCAAAATTACTAAGCCCGTTAGCAGTCCGATCGCAGCCACGGGATTGTCCCAAAAAGAACCGCCCGCAGGCTCACTTAGCGGATCTGGCTGGTTTTGGGGGCCGGTACTTAGGGGCACCATCGGCTCGGGTTCGGGCGGCCTACCCACGGCTACCGTTGCGATTAGGGAAGCATTTGATGGCACTAATGCTGGCGCGGGTGGTGCAGTTGGCGCGTTAGATTGAGGGTTAGGATTCGTTTGGGCGTCAAGTGCTTGGGCGACTTCGCTGACAGATTGATATCGATCGCCCGGAGAGCGATTTAACATCCGATTCAGTACCACAGCCAAGCCCGGGCTTACCTGCACTCGCTGCTGCCAATTCCACTGTAGCGTTGTTTGATCGAGCAATTCCTGCGGTTCTTTGCCTGTCAGCAGGACGATCGCCGTTACAGCTAAAGCATACAGGTCACTGCTGGCCGTGGCGCGCCCGCTTTGCAACTGTTCCATCGGCGCGTAGCCGATTTTACCGACTGTTGTCGCGTGGGCTGTTCCTTCGGGAGACTGCACTTTGGTGGCGAGTTCTTTCACCACTCCAAAGTCAATCAGTACCGGTAGTTGGTCGTTTTCCCGGCGGATGATATTTTCTGGCGAGATATCGCGGTGAATGATGCCGCGGGCGTGGATGTGAGCCAGTACCGGCAGCATTTGCCGGATAAATACTAAGACTTCGGCTTCACTGAAGGTGCGGCCTCTGACAGGATCGAGCAACAGTTCGCGGTAAGTCATCCCTTCCACGTAATCCTGCACTAAAAACAAACGTTGATTCTCTTCAAATATTGCCCGAAACTGGGGAATTTGCGGGTGGGCAATTTGGTAAAGTATTGCCGCCTCTCTTTGAAACAATTCCTTCGATTTTTCCAAAACGTAAGGCCCGCTTTGCACCGGAATCAACTCCTTTAGGGCGCAGCGTTCTTTAAACCGCCCCTCGTCTTCTACTAAATAAGTGCGGCCAAATCCTCCTTGACCTAAAATACTCAGTAAGCGGTAGCGGTTTTGCAGGATAGTTCCAATAGAAATAGGTGGCTGCATAAGTTTAAGTAGAAATTGTTGTTAAAAAATAGACGATCGCTCACAGACTTAGAATCCTAGGTCTTTAATCCTCCAGAGCTTACTCCACTGTCTGTAGTTCCCAGTCCCGACCAAAGTTAGCATTTTACATTTTTTTGAACAACTTGGAGAAATTAGGCGCGATCGGGCGATCGAGCATCAGGGGCAACCACGGGGGGTTTGCCCCTACATTTCGTTTGTTTGGGGCGATCGCAAAGGGAAACCCCAGGAGAGTTGCTGCTACATTCTGCCAACTGCCAACTGTCAACTGCCAACTGTCAACTGTCAACTGTTAAGCTTTGCTTTCACCATGTCTTGAATTCTGTTACCGTCTGCTTTGCCCTTAAGCTGCTGCATAGCCTTGCCCATCACCTTACCCATATCTTTGGCAGAAGTAGCGCCCACCGAGGCAATCACTTCGTCAACCACTTGACTCACCTCTTCGTCTGACATCTGCGCCGGCAAATACTCTTCCAGAATTGCTAACTCCGCCTCCTCTTGTGCCACTAAGTCCTCGCGGCCACCTTTGCGGTATTGGTCGATCGAATCCCGGCGTTGTTTAGCTATTTGCATCAAAATTTCCAATTCTTGAGCTTCTGTCAGCGTCTCTTGCCCGGAGGGACGGAGGCTGACTTCTTTTTCGAGAATAACTTTCTTGATGCCGCGAACTGTTTCCAAGCGAACTTTGTCCTTGGACTTCATGGCTGCTTTGATTTCTGCGTCAATGCGTTCTCTTAAGCTCATCGATTTCTACCTTGCTTTGCTGTATCAAAAATCAGGAGTATGCTTCCGATTCTTAACTTTTTTTACAGTATTTTGCAAGTTTATTGCCTGTTGGTGGCGTTTTTATCACCTTGAACCCGGAGGCCTTGGGCCTTTGACCGAATTTTGGGCGGCTGCACCTAGAGTACAGGCGCGGGCATTAATGCTAAACAGAATTTTTAGGCGGGCCATGCGCTGCGGGCGATCGATCG
>JBDTEI010000266.1:0-16090 GCA_039922675.1 Microcoleus sp. | reverse complement strand
TCAATTAATTACAAATGTTGTTAATGATACCTGGGCGGCGACGCAATCTAAAACGCGGTGGAATTGGCCGGAATTTTCCTATGGGGAACTGGAACAGCGCTGCATTACGGGTTCTCAGCCGATGTGGAGAAAATCTCTGCACGAAAAACATGGCTATTTTCAAGCCGATTTTACCAGTGCTGGGGATTACGAATTTTGGTTACGGATTGGCAAAACAGAAAATATGTGCCGCATCCCGGAAATCATCGGGCTTTATTACCACAACGAACAAGGTTTAGAATATGGTTCAGGGCGATCGCAACAAGAAACGCTTAAGATATGGAATGAATACGGCATCATCCGCCGAGGTGTCAAACCCGCCACTACCGTCCCCGTTGCCATCTCTCCGTCACAGCTAAATGTCATGCCATACCGCACATCAGAACAAGCACTCGTCAGCATCATCATCCCCTGCTACAACCACGCAAATCTACTCAGAGAAGCTGTAGAAAGCGTTGTCAATCAAACCTATCAAAATTGGGAGTGCATAATTGTGAACGACGGTAGCACCGATGATACCAGCAACTTCGCAAATTATTTAATTCAATTGTATCCTCAAAAAGCGCTGCGCCTGATCGATAAACCCAACACTGGGCCCGCTGATTCGAGAAATGTTGGCGTTCAGAATTCGTCAGGAAAATTGATTTTATTCCTAGATGCTGATGATAAAATTCATCCCAAATTTCTAGAGGAGTGCGTTGAAGTTTTATCAGCAAAACCGAATGTCGGGTTTGTCTATACAGATGTGCAGCACTTCGGGGCAAACTGCGATTTAGTCAACCACGGCGACTTTGAACCCAATAAATTTTTGAGAGACAATCAAGCCCCCGCTACTTCCTTATTTAGAAAAGAAATTTACGAGCAAGTAGGCGGCTTGAAAAAAGTGATGAAGCTGGGATGCGAAGACTGGGAATTTTGGATTTCCGCCTATGAAAAAGGCTGGTTAGGCTATCGTTTACCTCAGCCTTACCTATACTATAGGCAACATGGCGACGGCTCTAGCAGAACCCAAAAAATGGCGGGAGAACGCCCAAAATTAGACTTAATGAGAGCTACAATTGTTCGCCTGCACTCTCAACTTTATAAACCCGAAGAAATTCGTTGGTCAGAACAAATTTTGCGGCAACACGGTAACTTAATTGCTGATGAATTAGCTCAACTTAATAAACCCGAACAATTCTTAGTTTCCCTTCCTCAATACTTGGGAGATTACCAAAAAGACCAAACTAATCAAGTTGCTTTGGCTAACATCCGCGACTGCCGCCGACAACTTGCCGATTATTGGGTAAATCTACCCGCAGAAAAACTAGAAACTGCCTACTCCGGCGATGCAGGTAAGGCACATCAAATGCTGCTCAACAGCACTATCAAATATGAAGCACTAACAGATGCCGAACAGAGTTTGATCGCTCAATTAGCAGCACATCTATCCCACGAAATTAAAACTCTCAAAGATGTTAACTACTTACTAGCAGCAGCTCTTTACCGTCGGGCTGACCAGTTGTTGCTCAAGTATGAAAATGCCGCTATACCCAATTGGTTTGTCAACGACTATCTCAAATTTATGTTTACGGCGCCGACTCTCTTTCAAGAACTAGGAGAGGCTGACAATTATTGCCACTACGTGCAGGGATGGGTTAGTTACGTACACCGCAATATATTCCAAAACCAAAATTCACAAGTTTGGCAGGAAATTGCCTGGTTTTTCACTCAAACCGCTAACTTTATCCCTCTCTACTTCAACAGCGAAAATCTCAAGGAAATCTACAGGAAGCGGGCAGATATTATTGAATTTGCGATGAAAAATCGCGGGGCTGCCATTGATTGCATTTTTCCTGCAAGGTCTGCAAACAGACAGAAAATTCGGGTCGGAGTTCTGACTAAGCATTTCGGGGCGATGACGGAAACTTTCGCCACATTGCCGGCTTTTGAATATCTGAATCGAGAGCAGTTTGAAATTATTTTGTATGCTATCAATCTGGATGGCAATAAACTAGAGCAGTATTGCCAGAGTCGGGCTGACAGATTGGTGCAACTGTCGAAGGACTTGCAAAGTCAAGTTCAGGAAATTCGCGCTGATGACTTAGATATTCTGTTGATTGCTACGAATATTACTGCTGTCACTCATCCCATTAGTTTACTAGCGCTGCATCGATTGGCGCGGGTACAAACTACTTGTTTTAATTCTCCTGTGACTACGGGTATGCGGCACATTGACTATTATATTGCTGGCAAGTTGATGGAGCCTGCAATTGAGGGTAGCGCGCATTATCGCGAGGAATTAGCAACTCTTGAGGGGCTGGGCTGCTGTTTTAGCTATACTCTGGAACCTTATACTTCTAATATTCAAATGACCAGAAATAGCCTGGGCATTTCTGAGGAATCGGTTGTGTTTATTTCCAGCGCAAATTTGTATAAGTTGGTGCCGGAGTTAAGGGAAACTTGGGCGAAGATTCTGGCGGCTGTTCCTAATTCTCTGTTGTTTTTAATGCCTTTTGGCCCTAGCTGGACTAATCATTATCCAGGGGCGGCTTTTGTGAATAATATGCAAAGGGTTTTTGCTAAGTATGGGGTTGATAGTAAGCGTTTGCGGGTGTTGAAGACTTTTCCTAACCGTGCGGATGTTAAAGAAGTTTTGAAGTTGGGTGATGTTTATTTGGATTCTTACCCTTATGCGGGGACTACTTCTCTTGTTGATCCGCTGGAGGTTGGGCTACCAACTGTTGTCAGGGATGGTGATACTTTACGATCGCGCATGGGGGCCGCAGTGGTACGATCGCTCTCAATGCCCGATTTAATCGCCCATGACGAAGCATCCTACATTCAGCTAGCCGTTACCCTCGGCACTAACCCGCAACTGCGCCAGCAAAAACGGCAGGAAATTCAGCAAAAAATGCAAGCCAATCCCCCCTGTTTTGACAGTGTTGCATACTCGGGGGCGATCGCGAAACTATTCCAAGAACTCTTTAGCAACTGGGAAGCCAGCCACCTAGAAGCAGCCCGCAGCTTGCAGGATAGCATTCCCAAGCAACAGAATTTGAGCGATAAACTCTCGAATAACGTCCAGCTTTACCAGAGAAACTCATCCAACATCTCAGCAATATCCGAACTGCGTCAAATCCGCAAACAAATTGCTGATTTTTGGCTAAACGTTCCCACCGAAAACCTGGAAGCCACCTATAAAAGTGCTGACGGTAAAAGCTATCAAATGCTGCTCAAGAGCGGCTTCCAAAGTCAAGCTATGATGGAAGGCGAACAAATATTTTTGCAGCAACTAACGCAGATTAGCAAAGGATTAGTGCATCCCAAAGCGGTCAACGCCTTGCTCGCCGCGATGCTGTATTTTCCACCGAAAACCATGCGCATTCCCGATGCTCGCAACCGCTTGCCACACTGGTTAATTGACGATTACGAACAAGTTTTTGAGACTGAAGCAACCGTCAAGTATGAGTCGAGTTCTGACTTGCTAGCTAAATACATTCAATCGCCACAATTTGCTAATCTATTGTTAGGATGCGTCAATCTTTACCGCATCGATCCTTCTGACGAATCAGTAGTTTTGGAACTCCGCCAAATCCGCAAACAACTAGCAGATTTTTGGCTAATTGTTCCCTCAGAGCAATTGCAAAATGTTTACCGAGGCGAAATTCGTAAAGGATATCAAGCAATACTTAGCTGCGGCTTGCAAGCAGAATCAATGACTGAAGCCGAACAGAAGTTTTTGCAGCAATTGACCGAAACTAGCAAAGGGTTAGTGCATCCTCAAGCTATCAATGCTTTGTTGGGTGGAATGTTGTATTTTTTCCCTGGAAAAATGCGGGTTGCCGACGCTCGCACCCGCTTGCCGCAGTGGTTGATTGACGATTACGAAAAGGTGTTTGAGAGTGCATTTGGGGAAAGTCAACAAACGATTGTCAACCAAGATTACCTGCCGCAGTTTCTCAATCAATTAACTGCTGCTGTCAATCTTTATGAAATAGACCCGACGGCTGAATTAGTAATAGCAGATTTGCGCTCAATTCGCAAGCAAATTGCTGATTTATGCCTGAGTGTTTCTGATGAACAACTTGAACTTTTTTACCGGAGCGATTTTGGTAGGGGTTACAAGGCAATCCTGGGTAGCGGGTTTATTAATGAGCCTCTGACTGAGAGTGAGCGCGCGTTTTTTAACTCATTGGTTGCTGAGTTAAGTAAAGGATTTGGAATGCCTAAAGCTGTGAATCATTTGTTGGCGGCGATGCTGTTTTGTCGTGCTGGGCAGTTGCAAGTTCAGGATGCGAATAGTTGTTTGCCTTCGTGGTTGTTGGAGGATTACGAGCAGTTTGTTGGGGTTAAGGTGGCTGTTGGTTGAGAAAGGGTGCTGTTTTTGAGATTTGGGATTAGTTGCTAGTCTCAAATCTCAGGTTAATTAAATTTTCGGGCGATGCTCAAAGCCCACCCCACAATTTTTTTTCTTGTGGGATGGGCTTCTAGTCCGTTTTAGTTATTTTTGCAATTCAAGTCTATTAATTCAATTCAGTACGAGTTCTGGCTGCTGAGTTTCAAATAAAGGGCGAGTTACCTGACGCACTAGCACTGTTTCTAAACTTCCTTCTACTACGTCTGCTGCTTCTATTTCTAATTCGCCCCACAATAGCCGATCGCCCTGAGTGGGCACTTTACCCAAAGTGTGGATCACAAATCCGGCGATTGTTTGGTACGCTGGGTTGGTCGGCAGGTTTAGCCCGAGTTTTTCGTTAACTGCTGTCACTTCCCATCCACCAGAAATCAGTGCCGAATGAGCATCTTTTTGAACGAGAGTTGCTTCGGAAGGTGATAGCAGCGGTTCCGACTTTTGACTGGTAATCCAACCTGTCAGCAGCCGCACATTACCGTTGAGAATTGCTAGCAGCGGCCAGAGTATTTTTGAGCAAATTTCGAGGGCGGGCATTAATAGCAAAGCGGTGCGTTCTGGGGCATGGCTTGCTAACACTTTGGGAATGAGTTCTCCTAATACTATTTCGATGTAAGTTACTAAGATGAAAGCTACGGGAACTGCGATCGAATGCGCAGTCAGCATCGCGGGAAAATGACCGATCGGCAATTTGTCGATCCACGGTTCGATCCAGTGTACAGTCGCTCCCTCACCCAACCAACCCAACAGCAGACTCCCTGCTGTTGTCCCAGTTTGAGTCACAGACAGGTAATGCGGTATGTTGTTCTGGGCTTGGTGGACGAGTTCGGCGGTTTTGGCGTTTGGGCGATCACGCAACTGGGCGAGTTGGCGGATTTGATGGCGATCCGCTGATACTAATGCTAGTTCTGACGCCACGAAAAACGCGATTAAAAGTGTTAATCCTAGCAACATTACTAATCTTAGCAGTGTTTGGGCGACTTCTATTTCTAGGGAAGTAAAGTTGTTCAAAATAAATAAATAATACGATAGATGTGTTCGACTAACGCCTTAATTTTAGCTTAGCAAGTCAGATTGATTGACATCGGATATCCGCCCTACCCGTATTCGTAGGGTGCGCAATGCGCACCTTACTTACCCCCTCGAAGTTGTCAACTTTTTCTATTCTGTTATCTAGCTTTGTGGAATAGGCGTCCCGCCTGTTATGTTATCTAGCTTTGTGAAATAGGCGTCCCGCCTGTTCTCCTTCGGGCGCGGTTCGTTTAAAAAAATCCAATTCACAAACCAGAACTAATTACTGAATCAACCCTCCGTTACCTCCCGCAGCGAGTTAATTTCCGTCAAAGTCTCCTCGGGATTGGACTTCAACCCGCCTTGAATGTAATTCAACTTTACTTCTTCCAACAAATCCGACAGCAGCGACTGCAATTCCCCGAGAGTTTTCTCATCTTGCAATTCCCGCCGCAAACTTTGATTGAATTCTTGGCTAAAATTATCGATAATTTTGCGCCCTTTATCGTCTTCGTAAGTAGTCGCTACCACATCAACCGCAGTTTGAGCCAGATAATTCGCTAGCTGTTCGGTCATTTCCTTGGGCAAAATATTAATCGGAGAGAAAGTTTGCAGGAGTTGATAAAAATCCGATTGTTTGATGGTTGTTTCCAGATTGTGGTGCAGCAATTCTTCTAAACCAGGTTGTACTTCCGGCAAAACTTTGTAAATTGTTAGCTCCAAAATCCGGTTGGTAATTTGTTCGATCGTATTTTCTTGATTGACGTGAAGATACCCTTGCTGCGGTTCTAGCAGTACCCGCGCTGCGTCGCCTTGTTCGATCGAACTTTGAGCTTGATTGATAAACCGCACCATCATGTATTCCGACATCGTATCGGCTAAATAAGCCACTGGTTCGTAGGTAATTTGAGCAACTGCGCGATCGAGATTAACCAAACCCGACTTGTGGAGGCGCACCAACACCGGCAGAATCCGCCACCCCTGCCAAATCGGCACCAGCAGAAACACCTCGTACCAGCGCCTCAGCACCAAATTAGACCAAGTTATCCCCGGTTGGCGGCGGGTGTGGAACAGACTTTTAAGCAAAAATTCTGCCCAGAAAAAACCGATAAACCACGCATCTATTCGCCAAAACTGGTCAGCTTTTTGCAAATATGCAGGATTTGGCAAACTTGAATCTATGCCTTTAATTGGGTCGTAAATTTTAACTAAACCCGGAAAATAGCTCTGATAAATAGGGCGCAACTGAAGGTAACTGAAATGAAAAATCACCAGCAAGAAATTGACCACCGCTACTAATGCGCTCAATTTCGCCCAAGAGATTACTTTTTTGGGCGATTGGACATCGGTGCTGTTAACAGTTGTGTTGGAATCTGACATAAAATTAATTTTCCGATTTTGCTCATTGATAAATCTATCTTGTGGCCGACGCTAAAAAACTCCTAAGCTATTAAGATCCCTTCGTGAACGATAAGTATAAGGAAACCAAAAGCCGTGAAGTTAAAAACAGTCATATCCCTGCTCAAACAAACTTTTACTGAATGGCAAGAAGATAAAGCGCCAACCCTAGCCGCCGCCCTAGCCTATTACACAGTCTTCTCCCTCGCCCCCCTGTTAATTATCGTAATTGCGATCGCGGGTTTAGTCTTTGGTGAAGACGCAGCCCAAGGTCAAATCGTCGCCCAACTCCAAAGTTTAATCGGTAAAGATGGCGCTCAAACCGTCCAAGAACTCATCCTCAAAGCCTCCGAGCCCAAGTCGGGAATGATTGCTACTCTCGTCGGCATCGCTACACTTTTGTGGGGCGCTTCCAACGTGTTCACTAACCTTAAAGAAGCACTCAATACTATTTGGAATGTTTCACCGCCTCCCGGACGCGGCGTCTGGGGATTTTTGCAAGACCGCGTATTATCTTTTGCGATGATTTTGGGCATAGGCTTTTTACTGCTAGTATCTTTAGTAATTAGCGCCGTTTTAGCAGCAGTCAGCTATTGGTTGAACGGCTTGCTGCACTTACCAGTCGGCATTTGGCAGATTGTGGACTTTGCTATCTCCTTTGGCGTAGTTACGCTGCTGTTTGCCTTAATTTACAAACTTTTGCCCGATGTAGATCTTGCTTGGAATGATGTTTGGATCGGCGCTGCCATCACCTCAGTGCTGTTTACGATCGGCAAATCTTTAATTGGAGCTTACCTCGGAGGTAGCGGTATTGCCTCTACCTACGGTGCTGCGGGATCGTTTGTAATTATCTTGCTTTGGATTAATTATTCCGCTCAAATTCTCTTCTTAGGTGCCGAGTTTACCCAAGTTTGGGCTAACCGATACGGCTCTTTAA
Source organism: Microcoleus sp. (assembly GCA_039922675.1). GTDB lineage: Bacteria > Cyanobacteriota > Cyanobacteriia > Cyanobacteriales > Microcoleaceae > Microcoleus. Next base: position 8,312 of record JBDTEI010000266.1, on the reverse strand, counting down.
TGCGAGGTTCGCGAAAGAATCTCGTCAACACCGAAAAGGGGGAATCCTCCGCACGCAAAGATCGGAACAATTCGTAACATTAGACAGACTGGAAATTTGAGGTTAAAGTACAACCCCGGTTTGACAAAAGAAGGTTGTTCGGCAACGAGCAATGTACGGGATTTAACGGATTGAGGTTCGAGGGCAGAAGGCAGAAGGTAGAAGGCGCAAGGAAATAAAAATTTTGAAGGCAATAATTTTGCTATTTCTTTCGATTTCTTTGTAAAATTCTGTCTTCGGGACGATTTACTTCTGCTTTCTCCGAAGCCATATTGATTTATCCAGATCAGAAAAAATCATACCTCCGACTGATTTAGCATCTCGAACAGCAAGCTGAAAGCAGGTTCGAGTTAGATATTGCTGGTAGGTTTGACTTTGACACCGGCTCGAATACGGGAAATTCCATTCACCCTCGTTCATTTCCATTTAGATTATCTAGAGTTTGAGCTGCTGCTGGTCTCTGTCAGCAGAAGGAAGTCGTATTTCAATTTTTCCCTGCAATTTCTCCCTGAAGGATGATTGATCGAGCGCACATTTTGACTTTAATAACAATTAGCAGTTATATTTCATTCCCCGCGCAGTAGCCAAAATCGCACATTCAATCGGCAGCAAGCAATCGGCAGCAAGTTTTTTTTAAAATTTTGGTAAAAATCATGATTTCATTAACAAAAAAACGCATCGCCCTGATCTCCGTACACGGCGATCCGGCTGTGGAAATTGGTAAAGAAGAAGCGGGCGGGCAAAATGTTTACGTGCGTCAAGTAGGAGAAGCTCTGGCAGCACAAGGATGGCAAGTTGATATGTTCACCCGCTCATCCGACCCGCAACAAGCAAGAATTGTAGAGCACAGTCGCAATTGCCGGACAATTCGGCTAGTAGCAGGGCCGCAAGAATTTATTCCCCGCGACGAACTTTACGGATATTTGTCAATTTTTGTTCACGAATTTCAGAAGTTTCAGTTAGAGTCAGGCTTTCAATATCCCTTAGTTCACACGAATTACTGGCTGTCTTCTTGGGTGGGAATGGAGTTAAAAAAATCCCAACCCCTGTGCCAAGTTCACACTTATCATTCTTTAGCCGCAGTTAAATATAAGTCGGTTTCGACAATTCCGATGATTGCCAAAACCAGGCTGCAAGTGGAAAAAACACTTCTGGAAACAGCCGATCGCGTGGTGGCTACGAGTCCCCAGGAAAGAGAACACATGAGGTCTCTCGTGTCCTTGAAAGGCAATATTGACATTATTCCCTGCGGTACCGACATTCAGCAGTTCGGGTCGATCGGGCGATCGGCAGCCCGCCGCCAGTTGGGAATAGCCCCCGAAACCAAAGTCGTGCTGTACGTCGGCCGTTTTGACCCCCGCAAGGGCATCGAAACCTTAGTCCGCGCCGTCAGTCTGTCAGCGCTACGCCAAGGCGATTTAAAACTAATCATCGGCGGTGGCTGGCGTGCGGGGGAATGCGACGGTAAAGAGCGCGATCGTATCGGCAGCATCGTTGAAGAATTAGGCTTAAGCGACATTACCAGTTTTCCCGGCGGCTTGAGCCGAGACATTCTCCCCGCCTACTACGCCGCCGCCGATGTCTGCGTGGTTCCCAGCCATTACGAACCCTTTGGTTTAGTCGCCATTGAAGCGATGGCCTGCGGCACGCCCGTAGTCGCCTCCGACGTGGGAGGATTGAAATATACCGTAGTGCCGCGACAAACAGGTTTGCTGGCGCCGCCGAAAAATGAAGCAGCCTTTGCCGGTGCGATCGATCGGCTGTTAGTTGACTCAGTATGGCGCCAGCAACTGGGACAAGCAGGCCGAGTGCACGTCCAAACCTATTTCAGTTGGGACGGTGTAGCCTCCCAACTAAGTCAACTTTACACTCAACTGCTCGAACAATCGGCGATGAAACTTGACCCCGTGAGCGCTTAGTAGTATCACTTAGTATGGTTGAAGCGAGTTTCCATTGATCCCTGTCCCTTTCATCTGTTATAACTGGGAGCCTTCAACTAGAAGTGATATCAGGAGGTACTCTTGTACGCACCAGAACATCTGGGAAGCCATCTGCAACCCATTTCAGACATTGAGCTAATTCGCCTGTGGGTGGAGCGAAAATCCCCCCGAACCAAGCGCTTTAGCTGGCAGACGGCCAACAGTTTTCGGCTGTTTGTAGAAAAACCGCTGGCAGAAGTGACTCTGACAGATGTCGAGACTTTCGCAGCAGCGATGAGGGCGAGCAAAGTTGCACCCCGTTTTTACAAGCAAACCTTACTAGCGCTAAAATCGCTGTTCGCCTTCGGCCAGCAAACGGGAATAATCTTGCCCGCAGCCATCCCCCTGCACCTGTGGCCTGTGCGCCAGCGCAGCAAGCAGTCCAAGCGCCTCCGTTTTAAACTTTCGTGGAGTTTGTGCATCTGTTTGTGCTTTTTTCTGGGTCGAGAGACCCCGAAACTGTGGTTACAAACTGCCTCAGCAGAAATGTCGCCCTCTCCAGAACCGTTGCAGTCGTTTGCAGCTCGCGACTCACCAGACCTGAAAGAGGATAACATTGGACGCGATCGAGTCAAAGCCTTTCTCGACACCATCGCCACCGCCGAAGGAACCGCTAGCGCCGAAGGCTACCGCAGCCAGTACACCGGTACCAAATTTGCCAGTTTCAGCGACCATCCCAGGGAAATGAGATGCGGTCGCCGCTACGGCCAAAAGCTGTGTTCCGACGCTGCGGGGCGGTATCAGTTTCTCAGTACAACTTGGGACAGATTCGCCAAAAAATTTAGCCTCACCGATTTCAGCCCCCAAAATCAAGACATTGTAGCTATAGAGTTAATTCGAGAAAAAGGTGCCTTAGAAGATATAGAAGCGGGTCGATTGGAGCCAGCAGTGAGAAAACTTGCCTACATCTGGCCCTCTTTTCGGCGTTTTGGCGGTTCCGTGGAATCCTCGATGCCCAAACTCGAAGAAATGTACCTACAAAATTTAGGGATTTACCGCCCAGGATTAGTTGTTAGTAATTAGTCAGTCGATTTTAGATTTTAGATTTTAGATTGAATCTACAGGGTGGAATCTGCCAGCTTAAACTAGGGTCTAAAATTTGGGGAGTTATGGGTAATGTCTATTCTTTGAAAAGTTATAAAATCATGCTAATTTTCCATCTTCCATATTAACAATGCGATCGGCAATATCCAAAATTCGATTATCGTGGGTCACTAACAAAATAGTACAACCCTGTTTTTTGGCTAGTTTTTGCGGCGTTGCTTAATCAGGGTATGAAATAAATAATTTTAAAATCCAGAAGCTTTGTAGACGCTGGTTTTTATGAATTGCATATTTAGCCTTTCATACCGTAAATCAGCAACGCCATTATTTCAAAGACTAAATAAATTTTTCAGCCGTTGCCTCACCCATTCTACAGGGTTTTCATCATCTTCCGCTGCATCTATCAATTCCATCTCCCGCAATAGTTGCTGTCTCTCACTTAACTCTTCTTTGTGTTTGACTATCTCTTGAACAATCTGTTCCGATAAATCCGGTCGTTCAGTTAAAACTTTCTGAAAACCGTCCTTATTGATGGCAAACAAAATTGTTTCTTCTAAAGCTCTTACCGAAGCAGTTCTGGGGATTCCCAATATCAAAGAAAGTTCCCCTAAAAACTGACCCGTACCAAGGTTATTCAGGTGTTTGTCAATAGCTTCGACAAAAACTTCAACCGAACCTGAAAGAATCAGATAAAAAGCATCTCCGGGGTCGTTTTCGTGAAATAAGAATTCTTGCGGCTGTAGCCGTTGGCGGTATCCAACTTCAATCAATTGACGCAATTCGAGATCCGTGAGAGTTTCAAAGTATTGAACCTCTCGCAGCAAACAGCTAAGTGACGATCGCTTTTTAGCTTCCTCTGCCAAGATTGGGATTTTTGGGCGTTTTTGTGATATTTTTTTCGGAGGAATTGCAGTTTCCTTTTGATTTAACGCCGACAACAAAAATTCGGGATTTTTCAAATAAATTTGTCGGTCATTGAACGGAAAATCGATTCCCTGCTGGCGGAAATTGTACTCGATCGCAAAATTCAACGAACTTTTAATTACTTCTCTTTCAGTCGGCCTGTCCGTCCAAACTAACAGCTCAAATTTAAAACTATCATCGCCAAACTCAACAAACAATACTTTCGGATGCGGTTCGTACAAAACCCCGGCTTCTGTATAAGCAATATTTAACAGAGTTTCTGTCACTAACAGCGGGTTGCTATTCTCGGCTACTTCGATGGAGAGTCGCAGACAGAGTAGCGAGTTGTCGTAACTCCAGTTAACAATTTTGTTGCTAATCATGGTGCTATTGGGAACTATGACGCTTGAGTCGTCGTTGGTGGTGATAATGGTCGATCGAATCGAGATTTTTTTGACAATTCCCATCAATCCCTCTAATTCCACAAAATCTCCGACTTTCACCGGTCTGTCGAAAAGCAGCGTTAAACCGCTGACAAAATTAGTGGTCAAATCCTGTATTCCGAAGCCAATTCCGACTCCCAATCCCCCTGCAACTACTGCCAAAGAAGCAAGGTTGAAGCCAATGCCTTGGATAGCGGCGACAACTCCCAAAGCTACTATTAAATACCGTAAAATTACGGCGATAGCTTCCCGGTTTCCCTCGTCAATTCCCAATCGAACGAGCAAGCGTTCCTTCAGAAAGTCCGTAAAAGCTCGCGAGATAACGAGGACAGCCATGAGCAATACAATCAGTTCCCCAAGTGACCGCAGCGATACTGGATTATCTCCGATTTTAAATAAGGTAGATGTAAAGAGTTGGGAGATATCTGTCAGTAATTGTTGGGGGACTGTATACAATTGAAATTCAGGCAATAAGGTTTTTTCTGTGGTCATTTTTTAAGGGGGGAGTAGTAAATAATAAAGTCCTCAGTACCCAATGTAAAAATAAAATACTGAACTCGTAATCATAAATTTTAACCTATTTTTAGGCTGAAAAAAGTGAAGTCGTTACATAGAGATGTGGTTCCTCATACTACGCAGTTATCCCTATTGCCAATTTTTAGGATACCTGGTCTTCGCAGGCCTGCGCTTAGTGTGCCACTTTTTCGCGATACTAGAGCAAACTCATCTATTATGAAAGCGAACACTCTACTAACTTTAGTCAACATTAATTATATGGGATTATATCATACTCTCCACTAATTTTTTTTTGAAGTCCCGTTATCAACTTAAGCAGGAATTATTCAATGACTCTTTAAGTGGACAAGTCAAATATCCAAGTATTACAATGACTTTAACTGGTGGGAGAGATATTGCTATTACTCTGCCAGTTGCGTCCGTATTGTGTATTTCTAAGTGAAAATTTAACGGATCTAGCTAAAATTGATAACGTTCCAAGAATACTTGATATTCTACCGATATGGGGGGAAAATATAACTTAATTGCATTTGTCAATCCGTAATTTTACCGAAAATAGTGCTTGTTTAGGAGTAGAAAATTGGCGAGTTGGGGGTGGGTGGGCATAAATATGCCGATCGCCATGATTGCTCGATCGCCCAAATCTTAGTTTCCCCCCCCCCAATCTGAGTAAATTATGAGCAGAATTGCTGACTGACAAACGCTTCCCTAGCTTATATTGTCACCAATGTTCTACCGATAGGATTGATGAGCAATAGAATTGATGAGAAATAAAAATACTTGGCGATACATCCGAAGAATTAACTGAAATAGTGTCGCAAGGGATACAGAATATCGCAGATTGAAAGCCTAATGGTCACGCTACTGAACGTTTTCTTCAGTACCCAAATAGGAGGGAATGAAAACCTTGCGATCGCCCAATTGGACACAAGTTGTAGAATAAAAGCTGAAATGCACGAGCCAACATGAGCAAATTCCCACCAGAGAAAACCCAACCGTCACAGCAAGAGAACACAACAGCAGAGGTATTGCGACAGGCTCACTTCGAGGCTTTTTTTGCAGGTGCCAACGCCGGAATGCTGATTTTTGACAGCCAACTTAGGTACGTCCAAGTTAACCAAGCTATGGCAGAGCTCAATGGCATTTGTGTGGCAGACCATATTGGTATGTCGCTGCGTGAAGTAGTGCCAGAATTGGCTCCGACTGTGGAACCCATGCTGCAAGGGATTCTGGATACGGGCAAGCCAATTCTTGACTATGAAGTAGCGGGTGAAACGCCGAAACAACCAGGCATCCTCCGCTACTGGGAAACATCTTACTATCCTTTGCTGGATGAAAATAATTTGGTTTTTGGTGTTGGTGGGATTGTGATTGAAGTTAGCGATCGCAAGCGGGCAGAACAAAAGCAGGCACGACTTACGGCAATTTTGGAAGCAACTTCCGACTTAGTAGGAGTTTGTGATTCGGCTGGGCATAGCGTCTACCTCAACAAAGCCGGACAGAAAATGCTGGGGATGTCTCCAGAGGAAGCGCGATCGCCGTTTAGTATAGATTCTGTGTTAGCTCCCTCGGTAACGGCAAAATTTCACGACGAAGCCTTTTCCACCGCTTTACGCGAGGGTAGCTGGGCTGGTGAAACCCTATTTTTGTCACGCGATGGGCAAGAAATTCCCGTTTCCCAGGTTTTGATCGTTCACAAAACGGAAGCGGGCGAAGTCGAGTTTATTTCGACTGTAGCGCGAGATATTCGCGATCGCAAAAAAGCTGAAGAAGCGCTGCGCGAACAGCAGGCTGCCCTGCGCGATCGTAACGCACTGCTAAACTCTATTTTGGAAAGTACGCCAGACATAATAGTTGTTAAAGACCGACTAGGACGTTATGTTGCCATCAACTCCACTTTGGCAAACTTCCTAGGCAAGCCCATTGAGGAAATCATCGGCAAGAATGATTTGGAATTACTGCCGCCTGACACTGCCCGTGAAATGATGGCAAAAGAGCGCCAAATCATGGCAGCAGGAATCACTGAGAGTTACGAGGAAGATGTCTCTGGCGGTGAAAAAACCGCGACTTTTTTCACTACAAAAGCTCCTTGGCGGGATGCTAATGGCAATACCCTAGGCATCATCGCCACAACACGAGATATTACCGATCGCAAACAAGCCGAAGATGCTCTAAAACAAAGCGAAGAACGCTATCGTTCGCTAATCCTTGCCACGTCCCAAATTGTCTGGACAGGCGATTCTGAGGGGCGATGCTGGGATATGCCGACTCTGAGAGCTTACACCGGACAAACGGAAGCTGAGGTAATTGGTTTTGGCTGGTTAGATGCAATTCACCCGGACGATCGCGAACGAACGGCTCAGGCGTGGATGGAAGCAGTGCAAACGAAAAGCCTGTATGACATAGAATATCGAATCCGAGGGGCGGATGGAAACTATCGCTATTTCCAAGGTAGAGGGGTGCCAATTCTGAATGAAGATGGCAGCATCCGGGAGTGGGTTGGCACTTGCACCGATATCCACGATCGCAAACAAACAGAATTGCTAATGGCAAAAGCCAAGGAAGCCGCAGAAGCAGCTAATCGGGCCAAAAGTGAATTCCTTGCCAACATGAGCCACGAGTTGCGGACTCCCCTGAATGGCATCATGGGATACGCCCAGATTCTTCAGCGTTCCAAATTATTGAATGAAGAAGAGCGATCGCGCATTGATGTAATTTATCAGTGCGGTTCGCATTTACTGACCTTAATCAATGATATTCTCGATTTGTCGAAGATTGAAGCCCAGAAAGTGGAACTCATGCCCACCGATTTTCATTTTCCCGCGTTTCTGCAAGGTGTAGCAGAGATGTGCCGCATCCGAGCTGAACTTAAGGGGATTCAGTTTCATTTTCCATCCGCTCCCGAATTACCGATCGGTATTCATGCGGATGAAAAACGCTTGCGACAAGTGTTAATTAATCTTTTGAGTAACGCTATTAAATTTACGGATGCGGGCAGTGTTACTTTTATAGTCAGCTTTGCAACAGAAGCAAAAATTCGCTTTGAAATACGCGATACAGGTACCGGCATTGCACAACATCAACTCCAAACTATCTTTCAGCCCTTCGAGCAGGTAGGAGATCGTAGACGGCAGACAGAGGGTACAGGGCTAGGACTGGCAATTAGCAAAAGGATTGTAGAACTAATGGGGAGTACCATTCAGGTTCAAAGTGAGATGAATGTTGGCAGTATTTTCTGGTTTGATGTCGATCTGTATCAAGCCGAGGAATGGGTGAAAACGTCTCAAATCGACCATCGCGGGCAGATAATCGGCATCAAAGACCGCCAACCTAAAATTGTGGTGATCGATGACAAATGGGCTAACCGTTCAGTAATTAGCAATTTGCT
>JBDTEI010000265.1:0-2885 GCA_039922675.1 Microcoleus sp. | reverse complement strand
ACCGAGACTCGACATTTTTTCAGATTGAACTAATTGGATTTGAGCGTGTTGGAGTTGTTCGTAGGCTTCTTGCAATTGAGTTGCTTGTTTTCTCAATTGAGATTCTGAAGCTTGGAGTGCTGCTGCGCAAATTTTGCGGTTGGTAATATTTTCAATCATCCCTAATTTGTAAATAGGTTTTCCTTCGCCATCTCGAATCAGAGTAGATGTCACGTTTACCCAAACAATTTTACCTGTCGCCGCCATCTGGCGGATTTCGATTTGATAGCTCGCAATTTCTCCCCGATAAAGAGCAGCAGCCACTTGGATTTTTTTGGGTCGATCTTCAGGATGTCCAATTTCTATAAATGTTTTACCTAACAATTCAGCAGCGGAATATCCCAACATTTCGCAGAAATTTTTATTAACTTGTACTAACTGGTTATCCTCTAAATTGGCTAAGTAGATACCGATGGGTGCATCTTCAAAGATTTTGCGAAATAGTTCCTCGCTCCCCCGGACTTTAGCTTCTAGGGAAAGCCGATCGGTGATGTCTTCCAAAGTACACAAAATGCCGACAACATTGCCGTTATTGTCGTGTAAAGGTATTTTATTTGTATCCAGCCAGCGCTGAGTGCCGTCGGCTTGCAGTTGGGATTCGATAATGTGATATTCTGGGGTATTGGTTGCCATAATCCGGCGATCGCAATCTCGAAAAAATTCTGTTTCTTCTGGCTTCCAGGGCATATCGTAGTCTGTCATACCAGCGACTTCAGTGGGATGATTGAAACCTGCGATTTTGGCAAAATTTTTGTTGCCGCCCAGGTAAACTGAATCTCGATCTTTCCAGGTGATAAACTGAGGGATGTTGTTGATTACCAACCACAGCATTTTCTGGGAAGTTTGTAAGGCTTCCGTGCGTTCTAGGACGCGCTTTTCCAGTTCTTGATTGGCTTGTTGTAGGGCGATTTTTGACTCGCTGAGGGCGATTTCTGCTAGCTTGCGATCGCTAATATCGATGGTCACTCCCTCCCAAAGCAGAGCGCCGTCCGGTTGCACTTCGGGGCGGGCGATGGCGCGAATCCATTTCAGTTTTCCTGACCTGGTTACGATCCGCCCTTCATATTTCCAAGGTTGTAAATTTTTCCCGGAAATAGCTAGGGATTCTAACAAAGGTTTTATGTCGTCTGGATGCACCACTGACCACATAAAAGCTACGTTTTTTTTGACTTTTTCGGGTTCTAATTCGTACAGTTCCCAACAGCCGGGACTGACATAAATGAATTGATGAGAACCGTCGGGACGCAGTAAGTATTGATAAATCATTCCCGGCACGTTGGCCGCCATTTTTTGAAATCTGGCTTCGCTTTGCCGCAGTGCTGATTCTGCAAGTTTGCGATCGCTAATGTCGATCAACAAGCCGTCCCAAATAATGTCACCTTTTTCGCCCAGTTCTGGTCGAGCAGCCCCGCTAACCCACTTGATGCGATCGCCCGGTAAAACTAATCTGCCTTCCCACCGCCAAGGCTCTAAAGTTGTAGCTGAGATAGCAACAGTTTCCTGGAAGTTTTGCGCGTCGTCTGAATGAATCATTTCGATCGCAGTAATAGCTGAATTTTGGATCACCTCTGGTTCTAATTCGTAGAGTTCGCGGCAGCCGGAACTGACGTAGGGGAATGATATAGTGCCGTCTGCTGCTAACTGAAATTGATAAATAATTCCGGGAACGTTGGAGGCTAGTTTTTGAAGCTTGGCTTCGCTGACTCTGAGTGCTATTTCTGCTTCTACGCGTTGCGTAGCTGCCGCCACGGCATCGGTAATATCGTAAAATGCCGATAAAATTGCTGCTTCACCGTTAAAATCAATCGATCGCATCGACATTTTCACCCAAAACAAACTGCCGTTTGCTTTTTTGAGGGAGATTTGTTGACCGTCGCTAAAGCCCTTTTCTTTGACTAATTCTAGCAATTTATGACCATCGCTCGCGTTGGCATAAAAATCGCTTTTTTTGCTGCCGATCAACTTTTGGGAACTTAAACCGAAAGTTTCCCCTAATGCTGGATTTGCGTACAATATTGTGCTATCTGATCGGCAGGTTATTAAGATGGGAACGGGAGTCGCAGCGGCGATCGCCCGCAATCTTTCTTCGCTTTCTTGCAGGGCTGTTTCGGCTGCTACTCTTTTGCTAATATCGTTCTGAACGCCGATAAAATGAGTTAATTTTCCCTCGTTGTCTAGGATGGGGGAAACGATTAATTCGTTCCAAAAAGGAGTTTTGTCCTTGCGGTAATTTTTGAGAATTACCTTAATTTCAGCGCCCGATCGCAAACTGCTGCGAAGTCTGTTTAATTCAGCGCCATCGGTATCGGGGCCTTGCAAAAAACCGCAGTTGCGCCCAATGACTTCTTCCGGGGTGTAGCCGGTCAGTTTCTCAAAAGCAGGATTGCAGTAGATAATAGGTATGTCAGGCCTGCTAGCATCCGCGATGAGGATGCTGTTGCTCGACGCGGCGATCGCCCGTTCTAGCAGAGACTGGTGGAAAGAGTCTGTTGTCATCGGTAGTAATACTTACACTCCCAGGGAGCGAATAGAACAATAATAAATTATCAATAGCTTGAGGCACTCTGATTTTATAAGCTGATTTTTAGTGTAACCTAACAAACTCATCAGCCCCAAAAAGCCGACGGCGAATGGAAGAGTGGGCGAATGGAAGAGTGGGCGAATGGAATTCGCCGTCTTATCTTCAACCCGCTCCCGTCGCGTGAGTGTTTGTGTAGACGCGGTTTCAACCGCCGTCTGCATCTTTAATAGAAAATCGAAAATCGAACATGGTTATAACCGTTCTAAACTGACAAACTGATGCAAGAACCCTGAGCAGTTTTGCTTACTTCAATCCTGGCTTGAAA
>JBDTEI010000264.1:0-12549 GCA_039922675.1 Microcoleus sp. | reverse complement strand
CGCAGCCTTTATTATCTCCTGCGGCACTACTCATATAATGGAAATTTGGACGCTTTGGCATCCTGTTTATTGGGTTTCTGGCAGTCTGAAAATTATTACCGCCGCGATTTCTGCTTACACCGCTTTTACATTAATTCCTTTAGTTCCCCAAGCATTAACTCTCGTCAGTCCAACTCAATTAGAGATAATCGATCGCATATTGCAACAAGAAATCATCGAACGCCGAAAAACGGAAGCTCGCTATCACACTTTAACTGAAGTTTCGCCGATAGGAATATTTTATACAGACGCTTTAGGAGACTGCTTGTATGTCAACGAGCGCTGGTGTCAAATTTCGGGAATGACCGGTGATGAAGCTTTGGGCAAAGGGTGGTTACAAGGCATTCATCCAGACGACCGCCAGCGGGTTTGTGCTGAATGGTATAGCGCCACGCAGCAGAAAGTGCCATTTACATCTGAGTACCGCTTTCAAGGCATCGATCGCACTAAAATTAGTTGGGTAGTCGGTCAAGCTGTTGGTAAAATTGGAGAACATGGGGATGTTAATTATGTTGGTACTATTACTGATATTACAGAACGCAAGCAGGTACAAGAGGAAAATAGACTGCTGAATGAAACTCTGGAGCATCGAGTTGCTGAGCGCATTGCTAAAATGGCAATTTTTCACCACAATTTGCCCGAAGAAATAGCCTACCGAGAAAAAATTGCGATAACTTTGTTGGAATTGACGCAACTGCAAAATGCAATTCTTAACAGCGCTAATTACATGATTATTTCTACAGATACCGACGGTACAATTAAAATATTTAATCGGGCAGCACACCAACTTTTAGGTTATTCCCCCGAAGAAGTGGTGGGGAAAGTCACGCCAGCAATAATTCACGATCCTCTTGAGGTAGATAAAAGAGCTGAAGTTCTTTCTCAAGAATTGGGAGTAAAAATAGAGTCGGGAATGGAAGTTTTTGTTGCCTTGCCGCGCCGGGGAATAGCTGACGAAAATGAATGGACTTACATTCGCAAAGATGGTTCGCGGTTTCCAGTGCAATTGTCGGTGACAGCCTTATTTGACAGCAACGGCAATATCACTGGTTTTTTGGGTATCGGTCAGGATATTAGCGATCGCAAACAAGCCGAAAAAGAGCTGCGCGACCTCACCATTGGCCTGCAAAATGCGGTGGAAGGCATTGCGCGGCTGGACATTCAGGGACGCTACGTGAATGTTAACCGAGCTTACGCTCATAGATGCGGTTACGAACCGGAAGAAATGCTCGGCATGGAATGGCTACTCACCGTACATCCGGGCGATGTTGAGATGCTGATCTCAGCTTATCAGGAAATGCTAACTTCTGGCAAAGTAGAAGTTGAAGCTAGAGGCGTTCGGAAAAATGGCTCGTTTTTTTACAAGCAAGTAACGATGGTAAAAACTTGCGACGCCCAAGGGATATTTAACGGCAACCACTGTTTTATGAAAGATATCACCGAGCGCAAACTAACTGAAACAGCTTTGCAGGAAAGCGAATTCAAGTACAGGCAAATAGTTGAATTAGCAGAAGAAGGTATTTGGGTAATTGACAGCAAGGCCATCACGACTTACGTGAACCACGCAATGGCGCGAATGCTAGGCTATAGTGAATTAGAAATGTTCGGGCGTCCGCTTTTGGATTTCATGGACGAACCGGAAAAACAACAAGCTATCGATAATGTCGATCGCCACAAGCAAGGTATCGGTGAACAACACGAATTTAAATTCAAAACCAAGGACGGCAAAGATATTTGGACTTATCTTTCTACCAGTCCTGTATGGGACGAGCAGGGTAATCTGCTGTCATGTTGCGCCCTAGTTTACAACATTACAGACCGCAAAGCAGCAGAGCAGCAAATGCTGCAACTTACAGAAGATTTGAAGCGTTCCAACAAGGAATTAGAACAATTTGCTTATGTGGCTTCCCACGATTTGCAAGAACCGCTCCGAGCTGTTACCAGTTACACTCAATTGCTGGCCCAGCGCTATCAAGGAAATTTGGATGCTAAAGCAGATAAATATATTAATTATATTGTCGATGGCGCCACCAGAATGCAGCAGTTAATTCACGATTTGTTAGCTTATTCGCGCCTGGGAACGAAGGGTCAGCAGTTTGAGATGGCGGACTGCAACGCTGCTGTGCAGCAAAGTTTGTGCAATTTGCAAATTGCGATCGCCGAAACAAAAGCTGTCATCACCTGCGACGCGATGCCAACCGTGATGGCGGATGAATTTCAACTGGTGCAATTATTCCAAAATTTGATCGCCAACGGCATCAAATTTTGCCGCGAAGATATCCCGTTAATTCATATCGCAGCCCGCAGGCAAGAGGGCGAATGGCTGTTGAGCGTCCGCGATAACGGCATTGGCATCGATCCGCAGTATGCCGATCGCATTTTTATCATTTTTGGGCGTCTGCACTCCCGCCGCGAATATTCCGGTACTGGCATAGGTTTGGCGATGTGCAAGCGAATTGTTGAACGACACGGCGGGCGCATCTGGGTGGAATCTCAGGAGGGAAAAGGAGCGACTTTTTACTTCACTATTCCTATAATTAGTATCTGAAGGCTTAAATTTCATTGTTTTTCCTCTAATCAAAAGGATACGCCAGTTATGAGCGATCGAAGCACTGTTAAACCCGTAGAGATTCTGCTGATTGAGGATTCTCCCAGCGATGCCGATTTGGCAAGAGAAGTCCTCGGTCAGGGTCAAATATTGAATAACTTGCATTTTGTGGAGGATGGAGTCGAAGCAATCAAGTTTTTGCGCAAAACAGCACCCTACCTCAGCGTACCCCGTCCTGATTTGATTTTGCTCGATTTGCATCTGCCGAAAAAAAGCGGTATTGAAGTTCTGGAAGAAATTAAAACTGACCCTAATTTAAAATTAATTCCTGTAGTGATTCTCAGCACTTCATCAGCTCCCGAGGATATTTTTAAGTCCTACTCGCTCCACGCCAACTGTTACATAACCAAGCCTGTAGACTTCGTACAATTTACTAAAGTAGTCAGGTTAATTGAGGAATTCTGGATCGAAGTTGTCAAGCTTCCTATAAGTTATTAATTGATAGAGGATTTGTGGTGGGCGGTGGTGACAGTTACAAAATAATAAGTTTCTCATTAAAAATGGCAAAGAAAAACAAAAAAAATTAAGCTGAAATTGGTAGAGTAAAAATTTTACAGTCAAAAAGGTCTAAGCTATGTGGATTAAAATTCTGTTAGTAGAAGACAATCCGGCTGATGCTGATTTGCTTACAGAACTGTTGGAACTATCTGTGGGCGTCCAGTGGGAACTGGTGTCTGTTGAGTTTCTGCATCAGGCGATCGCCCAACTGTGCACACAACCCTTTGATGTAGTTCTACTCGACTTTTCTTTACCGGACAGCCGCGGTTTGGAAACGCTAACTCGCCTGCAAGAAGTTGCGCCCGATACGCCAATGGTGGTAATGACCGGCTTGGACGATGAGGCGATCGCACTTGACTCTGTTCGCTTGGGAGCCCAAGATTACATTGTTAAAGGTCAAATTACTACTCAATTATTAGTGCGGACGATCCGCTACGCGATCGAACGATCCCAAACATTTCAAATGCTGCGGGAAAGCGAGCGCCGTTTTCGGGCGATTTTTGACTCTTCGTTTCAGCTAACCAAGCTGCTCACTCCCGAAGGAATCGTGCTGGAAGTGAACGAGACAGCCCTGGAGTTTACAGGAATGCGAGCGCAAAATATTATCGGCCGCCCGATGTGGGAACAGCCGATTTGGCAACTCTCATCAAATGGTAAAGAACAATTAAAAGAAGGGATCGCCAAAGCTGGTAGGGGCGAATTTTTTCGTCGCGAAATAGACTTGTCAGGAAAAGGCGGACAAATTGTGACAGTTGATTTCTCACTGAAACCTGTTAAAAATGAGACAGGACAAGTTTTGCTGCTGATTGCTGAAGCCCGCGACATTAGCGATCGCAAACGAGCAGAAGCGGAAATTCTCAAATCACTCGCACGAGAAAAAGAACTTTCAGAACTGCGAGCTAAATTTGTGACAATGGTTTCCCACGAGTTCCGCACCCCCTTGACAACCATCCAATTTTCGACTGGATTGCTGCAAGATTACAGTTATAAGTGGTCAGAAGCCAAAAAATCTACTCATTTTGTGCGGATTCAATTAGCAATTAAACGCATGACAGAGTTATTAGAAGATATCCTCGTGATTGGCAAAATCGAAGCAAAGACCTTACAGTTTCAACCCGTCTCATTAAACCTCGAAAATTTTTGCCGTCAACTGATAGAAGAGCAGCAGCTCAACGACAGTAACCAACACCCGATCGCCTTTATACATGAAGGCGGCAACTGCGACGTTCAAATGGACGAAAAACTGTTGCAGCAAATCTTGGGAAACGTCCTCTCAAATGCCATCAAATATTCCCCCGCCAGCAGTTCAGTTTCCTTACGGCTCAACTGTCAAAATGGAAAAGCTGTTTTCCAAGTTCAAGACCGGGGCATCGGGATTCCCCAAGCCGATTTACAGCGAATCTTAGAAACTTTTTACCGAGCTACAAATGTCGGCACTATTTCGGGAACCGGTCTCGGTTTAGCAATTGTGAAAAGGGCTGTGGAACTTCACGGTGGCCAACTGGCGATCGACAGTCAAGAAGGAAGGGGTACAAATTTTACTATTACCTTGCCTTTAATTTGCGCTCCCAGCCAATAACAACTAAATCATCAACTATAAACATCCGCAGCTTAACACTAATTTAAGTGCATAAAAAAACAATTTTGTCAAGTGTATAAACGCAGATTTTTTCAACAAACTACTAACTAAAAGGAGCAATCACCGTGGTCAAGATTTTGGTAATTGAAGACGAAGAATCGATTAGAGAAAACATTTTAGAGTTGCTAGAAGCCGAGAATTTTGAAGGAATTGGAGCGACCAACGGCAAAGTCGGCATCAAATTGGCGATCGCACAAATCCCCGATTTAATTTTGTGCGACATGATGATGCCGGAAATTGACGGTCACGCCGTCCTCAAAGCTTTGCGTTCCGACCCCATAACTGCCACAATTCCGTTTATTTTCCTCACAGCCAAAGCCGATAAAAGCGACATTCGCACGGGCATGGAACTGGGAGCAGACGATTACATTACTAAGCCTTGTACGCCGCAAGAACTGCTCACAGCAATTGCTATTCGACTTGAGAAACACAAAACAATTAGCAGGCAATCTCAAAAAACGCTAGACGAATTGCGCACCAATATTAGTATGTCGCTCCCCCACGAATTGCGGACTCCTTTGAATGCTATTCTGGGCTTTTCTGAGCTAATTATGTCAGAATATAAGGTGTTCGAGGAATCAGATATCTTAGAAATGATCGGTCAAATCAACTCTTCCGGCCATCGCTTGTATCGGCTGATTCAGAACTTTTTGCTATATGCAGAATTGGAGATAGCAGGCACAAATCCCGAACTGATAAAAGAGATGCGCACCAGCCAATTTAGCTGCGTAAAATCTTTGCTGAGTCAAAAAGCGCAGCAGCAAGCGAAACTGGTGGATCGAACAGACGATTTACAATTAAATTTGCAAGATTCGTCGGTGGCTATGGATTCTATCAGACTCACAAAAATTGTTGAGGAATTGCTGGATAATGCCTTCAAATTTTCTTTAGAAGGAACGCCAGTTTTCTTAAGCACTTTCGTGGAAAATCAGACTTTTATTCTGTCTGTCAAAAACCAAGGCCGCGGCATGACTCCCGAGCAGATTTCACAGCTAGAAGCTTACAGGCAGTTCGATCGCAAACTGTACCAACAAGCAGGTTTGGGATTGGGTCTGACCATCGTTCAACGCCTTGCAGAATTGCACGGAGGAGAATTTAAAATAGAAAGTTTGCCGCAGCAAGAAACAATAGTTTGCGTTTTCCTGCCTGTCTAAAAAATATAGCAATGGCGCCCGATGATTAGGACTTTCTGGCATTGCACTTTCTCCATGCGATCGATTTCTTCTTCCTTCTATCGCGACGATAACTCCAGCCTTCTTCCCTCTTCCTTCTTCCCTCTTCCTTGTGCTATCATGATGTAGGAGCGATCGCCCGTTTCACACATCGCTGCATATAAATTTGAGCTACCTTATCCCCGGGGTTGATTTGCAGGCACGCCGAAAACAATCTCGTAGCTTCGACAAACCTCTCACTATTGTAGAAGACCAAACCTTGCTCAAACCTTGTCTTTGTCTCTAACTTTTTCTGTCGCAACTCCGGCAGATCTGCTGCAAATACTTCATAAACCGTTACCATGCGCGATTTGCCTTTCACTGCGAGGCGATCGATCAACCTAAAATCATAAACATCATTCAACTGTATAAAAGTATTATGAGTAATTAACATCGAAACTCCATACTCTTTTGTCAAATCTTCCACCCGGGAGGCTAAATTTACCGCATCGCTAATCACCGTGCTATCCATCCGATTTTGGCCGCCCACCGTGCCTAACATCAAAGAACCTGTATTAATGCCAATGCCAATTTGCAGCGGCGGGCGATCGGGCAGACTGCGACTACTATTATACTCATTAAGCTGTTCTAGCATCGCAATTCCCGCTTTCACAGCATCGTCCGCACTGCCATTAAACAGCGCCATAATCGCATCGCCAATGTATTTATCAATAAAACCAA
Organism: Microcoleus sp.; assembly: GCA_039922675.1. Lineage (GTDB taxonomy): Bacteria > Cyanobacteriota > Cyanobacteriia > Cyanobacteriales > Microcoleaceae > Microcoleus. Next base: position 5,873 of record JBDTEI010000264.1, on the reverse strand, counting down.
AATTTTCCGTAATTGCCGGTTCCATCCGCGACAAATAAGCATTAATAAATTGAAAGTTTTCTTCGGGAGTCATAGTTTCAGAAAGAGCAGTGAAATCGCGAATATCTGAAAACAGCACCGACATTTCTTTCTGTACCTGATCGCCTAATTTTACGTCCAGAATACTTTCATATCCCAGAAAGTGGAGAAATTGGTGCGGCACGAACCGCCCGTAAGCATCCGTTAATTTTTCTTCCGCTGCTAAAGCTTTTTCCAGATCGTTTGTGAATTGGCGGCGCTCGCTTTCTAGCTCTTGACGCTCTGTGATATCTTGAAAAACTGCGATCGCGTAAACAATGTTTTTCCGTTCGTCGTAGATTGGAGTCGCCCAAACCTCGATCGGCACAATCCTCTCCGGGCGGTGAATTTCCGCATCATTAGCGTGTACCACTTCCCCGCCCAGCGCCCGCACAATCGGTTGCCTTTCGCCCGGATACAGCTCATTAGTTCCAGCGCAGTAAGTTTGATAAACTTCCGGCAAATTGTTAGGAATAACATCAGAAACTAAACATTTGCCAAGTATTTTCTCAGCCCAAGAATTCATGTAGCAAGGTTTCCCCATACCATCTACCACAAATATACCCACCGGCACCGCTTCCAACAATTGAGTCAGACGATTTTCGCTTTCTAGTAGCGCTTCATTTAACTTTTCTTCAGCTATCAAAGCTTTTTCCAAATCATTAGTAAACCTGAGACGTTCCACATCTACCAATCTTCGCAAAGTAATATCCTCAGCAAAACCCTGATAGTAAAGCACTTGACCGCTAGCATCAAAAACAGTGCGCGCATCCTCAGAAATCCAGATAATAGTGCCATCTCGGCGGTAAACTTCCGACTCAAACTCAGACACAGTACCGTACTGTTTCATCAGCGCGAAAAACTCTTGACGGCGGTGCGGTTCCACGTACAATTGCCGCTGAATATCATTAACATTTGCCATCAATTCTTCAGGGGAATCATAGCCGTAGATTTGAGCGAGAGCAGGATTAGCGCTGATTAATATTCCGTCAGGTTCAGTCTGAAAAATACCTTCAAGAGCATTTTCAAATATCTGGCGATACTTCTCTTCAGCTTGCACCAGCGCGGCTTCAGCTTGCTTGCGTTCCGTAATATCCGTAAAAGCAATAATCCCGTAGGAAATATCCCCGAGAGAATCATAAATAGGAGTCGCCCAACTCTCCACCGGAATAACCTTATTACCAGTCCGAATTTCTACACCCTCAGTCCGCACACTTTCGCCCCGAAGTGCTTGCATAATTGGCAATTCTTCCACAGGACATCTCTGATTAGTTCCGGCTTTATAGAATTGATAAATTGCTGCTTTCTGCTCCGAATTAATATGCGGTACAGTGCCTTTACCAAATATCTCACGCGCCTTCTGATTAGCATAAAAAGATTGACCGTTCGCATCCAGCACGCACACGCCCAATGGCATAGCTTCCAGATATTGCGTCAACCGACTTTCGTTTTCGTGGAGTTTGGCAATCAGCATCGCCTGCTTGCGGTTTAATCTTGCCAACTCCTGATTCATCTCCTGAAGTTCTATTTGTTTTTCAGCTAATTGTTTGTCTTGAAAATATCTGTAGATTGCCTCAGTAACAGTTAATTTTAAATCATCAGATTGCCAAGGTTTAGGTATGTATCGGTACAATTTAGCATAGTTAATAGCATTGGCGACCGCCTCCAAATCAGCCTGCCCCGTCAGCATAATCTTGAGAGTTTTCGGCGAGATGGCATGAACGCTTCTCAATAGCTCGTCTCCTTTCATATTCGGCATGATATGATCAGAAATAACCAAAGGAACTTCATACTGTTCTGCTAAAAGTTCAGACAGCAACTCTAAAGCTTCTTCGCCGCTTTGGGCAGTTTCAATTAAATATTTATCTTCAAAGGCTTTTAGCAGGTCTATTTCCAGACTATCAAGTATAGTCGGCTCATCATCTACACAAATAATGACAGGTTTTTTCATAACTTTGCTAGACCCGACTTAATTGCTTCAATTAATTCTTGATTTTGCCAAGGTTTTTGTATAAAAGCATGAAGATTAGCTTGAGATTTTGTGCGTTCAATTGCTTCTTTGTCTGCTTGACCCGTTAGCATAACTGTCACAATGTGCGGATATTTTTGATGAATCTTAATCAGCAACTCATCTCCTTTCATTCCGGGCATCAACCAATCAGAGACAATCACTAGAATGTTAACCTCAGCTTCACAAAGCTCTTCAATAATCTCCAGGGCTTCTGCGGCACTTTCAGCAAATTCACAAAGATATTTACCGTTAAATGCCTGTTGCAGTTCAATTTCCAGACTTTCCAACACCGCTACTTCATCGTCAACACACAAAATTGCTGGTTTAGACATCGCTAGTTTCCTTTTTGAGTCTGGCAGGGTGAACCCGGATGGGCAGCACACTGTTTTCCAAATTCTACATTCCGCGCGCGTAGGCTGCAAATTTTTAGCCCCAGACTTCAGTCTGGGGTGCTTTACCTACTCAATTAAATTAATCGGCAAAGACACTGTAAATGCAGTTTGACCTGGCACCGACTCCACATAAATTTTACCCTGATGTTTTTCAATTATTTTTTTGACAATATCCAATCCTAACCCGCTGCCTTCTCCCGCTGGTTTAGTAGTAAAAAAAGGCTCAAAAATTTTCGGCAAAATCTCCGGTAAAATTCCATTACCGCTGTCGGTAATTTTTACGACAACGCTGGTATCTTGCTGGAGCACGTCAATTGTTAAAGTTCCTTGATTGTCCATCGCTTGTAAAGCATTGTGAATTAAATTTGTCCAAACTTGATTGAGTTCGTCGGGATAACACAATACCGCAGGCAATTCAGCTTGATAGTTTCTTACGATTTCCACACCCTGCTTTAGCTGGTTCTGATAAAGAGTTAATACAGTTTCAATACCTTCAGTAATATTCACCTCTAATTTTTCCCCATTTACATCGTAACGCGCATAATTTTTGAGGGCAAATACGACTTTTGCCGCGCGTTCTGTAGCGGTAGCAATGGTTCTGGCGCTTTTGTGAATACTAGCAAAATCGTAGGCGGTTTTGATAATATTCTCGCTATCAGGGTCTTTGAGCAAAGGCATGAATTCTTGCAGGTTTCCCTGCAATCCGATATTGACTAAAATACTAGCAAGGGTGTCAGCATTGTCAATCCCTTCCGACTCTAATTGCTGCTTCATGCCTCTTTTAAGTTCCCGTTTTTCTCGCGTAGATAAAGAGTAATTTTGTTGGCGGGAATTGTACATCAAACTCAAGAAATCGTGCTGGCGTTCATCTGAAAGTTCTTTAAAAAAAACTGGCAAACTTTCGAGATTCCGATCCAAAAAGCTGGTAATATTGCCAATAGACGAGCGAATCGCCCCCAGCGGTGTATTGATTTCGTGAGCAATACCCGCAATCAGTTGCCCTAATGCGGCCAGTTTTTCCGATTGAACTAATTGATTTTGAGTTGCTTGCAGTTGGTCTAAAGTGACTATCAGTTCATCATTTTTCTGTTGGAGCTTTTTTTGCAACTGGCACATTGCTAAATGGGTTTCTACCCTAATTAAAACCTCTTCCACCTGAAAGGGTTTAGTAATATAATCTACCCCGCCCACTGCAAAAGCTTTGACCTTATCTAGTACGTCATTAATTGCGCTAATAAAAATCACCGGAATGTTGCGAGTGCGTTCATCAGCTTTGATTTTTTCGCAAACTTCATACCCATTCATTTCTGGCATCATAATATCCAGCAAAATCAAATCGGGAGGCATACCTTGGGCGGCGGAAAGCGCTAACTCGCCACTCGGTACGGGACGCACTTTATAGCCTTTGCCATTCAAAATTCCGGCTAGCAGTCGCAAATTAGCTGGGGTATCGTCAACTACTAAAATATTACCGCGATCGGTGCTAGGAATGTTGTTGTTCATGTGATTGTGCCTGAGAGATTAACTTTAAAACTTTGTCGTACTCGAAATTTTCTATACAATGGGCGATCGCACTAGCCGTTACTGTATCCTTTTCTCGAATTTGGTCGATCGCACTTTCAATGAAATCCATATCTACATTCAGTATCGCCAGCTTTAAATCCGCTACCAGCGACTCAGGCAATTTTACGAAATCAGCCTCAGTCATTTCGCGATCGCGCTCTTTGATTGCCGATAAGTTAGCTTGACCCGGATCTTCATAAATATAGCGCACTCCGATATGTTTGTGCATAGCATCAAAAATATCGGCTTCCCGGAAAGGTTTCCGCATAAAAGCATCGCAGCCAGCCGACAAAATAACTGCCCGTTCTTCCTCCAAAACGCTCGCAGTCAGCGCAATAATAGCAGTAGCTTGACCTTTAATAGTTCCTTTAATGTATTGCGTTGCTTCGTAGCCATCCATCACAGGCATTCTCATGTCCATCCAAATTAAATGCGGCTCCCAACTGTCCCAAATCTCAATAGCTTCTTGACCGTTAGTAGCTTCTTTCAGTTCAAAACCCAGAGGATTGAGAAGTTTAATTAATAATTGACGGTTTAACGGTTTATCGTCTACTATCAAAATTCGATAGGGGTTTTGGTTTGGTTCGAGCGCAATCACATGGCGGGTAGGTTTTGGGCTTTCAATATCAGCCGCATCGACCGCAATCACTTGAATGTCAAACTTAAAATTAGTTCCCTCCCCTACAGCAGAACTGACGCTCATTTCGCCGCCCATTAATTCCACAAATTTGCGACTGATTGGCAATCCCAAGCCTTTACCTTCTTGCGAATCTTTGCCTGTCTGGGTTTGCACGAAAGCTTCAAAAAGATTGTCTAATTCGTTGGCCGCAATACCTGGGCCACTATCTTGGACTTCAAAATGAATAAAAAAGGAAGAGGCAGAATCTGAACTATTGTTTTGGGTTGCATAAGTTGCGTTTTCTGAATAGATTAATTCGGCATTTTTAAAGGTTTTATTTGCGGGAGTTTGTGTATTTTTTGAGAGCTCGTAAACATCAAATATTTTGCCGTTAGTTATGCCTGACGACTGCTTGCTAACTCTGACCGCAACACCCCCCTCTAATGTGAATTTAAGAGCGTTATTGAGGAGATTAATTATGATTTGCCGCAACTTTAATTCGTCACTTTCTACGTATTGCGGCACGTCAGGACTGCGGCCAAAAATCAACTGCAAGTGCTTGTCATCTGCTTTGAGTTGAAACATATCTTCCAAGTCGTTGAACAGGCGATAGAGGTCGAATTTTTTGGGATTGAGGGTGGTGCGCCCCGATTCAATTTTAGATAAATCGAGGACGTTATTAATCAGGGTGAGCAGGTGTTCTCCGCTGCTGCTAATTATGCTAATATTTTCTTGATGTTCTGGGGATAGGGTTTGGCTGCGAGTCATCAGTTGGGAAAAGCCAAGAATTGCATTCAGGGGCGATCGCAATTCGTGACTCATATTGGCTAGAAACGTACTTTTAGCTTGATTCGCTACTTCGGCTTTGTCCTTAGCTACAGCCAATTCAGCAGTCAGCTCTCGCACTCGCTGTTCTAAAGTTTCAAAAGATTGTTGCAGTTGTTGAGCCATGCTGTTAAACGACTTGGCTAATTCCCCCAATTCGTCGGAGCGTTCGCTTTCTACTGTGGTGTCCCATTCACCTTTAGCAATATTTTTTGCTGCTGTATTTAAGCACAAAATAGGATTTGTCACCCACCGAGATGTCAGAATGCCGATAACTACAGCTACTCCTAAAGCTGCCAAACAAAGCAAAATCGTTGTGCGGGTATTGGCATCGATTTCTTCGGTAAAATCTGCTTCGGGAACAACTACTACAATCAGCCAGTCTAAGCCTTTACCGTCTTGGAAT
>JBDTEI010000263.1:0-12578 GCA_039922675.1 Microcoleus sp. | reverse complement strand
GACTTGAAGGCATTGGGTTACAAGCCGGGGCCTGGGTTTAAACGGATGTTGGATGATTTGTTGGCGGCTGCGTTGGATGGCGATTTGGGCGATCGGGCTGCTGCCATCTCTTTCTTAGCAAAACGTTATCCTCAATCTTAGGATGGTGTGTGTTAGCCTCGGGTTATTTTTTGTATAATTGATTAGCTAATTGCTGACGCATCATACTAAACTTTTACCAGCCGTTAAATGCCGTACTTTGCTCGTTGCCGAACTTCCTTATTCCATCCGTTCAATCCATTGTAAAATCCGTAGCCGAACTTATTCGTTCACAAACCAATCGCACATTATTGATGTTCCGAGAATTTACGTGAAAAAACCGCGCCCTCCTGCTTTAATCGCAATTATAATTTACAAAGGTTTTGTTGCTGCCCTCTTGACAGTAACTTCGATCGCTTTGCTTTTAGCACTGAAGAATCATCAAGCCTTGGAGGATTTTTCGGATTCTTTTTTCTTAGAAGCAAAACTCAATATAGTTGAATCATTACTAGAAAAAGTTCTAAGTGTCAAGACTAAAACCTTACTCTTGAGCGGACTTGCTGCGGGAGTTTATGCAGTTTTAACTGCTGGTGAAGCGATTGGTTTGTGGTACGAAAAAGGCTGGGCAACAATTTTAGTTATAGTGCTGGTAGGCATCAGTATTCCGCCTGAAATATATGAGCTCTTTAAGGGTGTTACCGTACTTAAGTTAGCCGTATTTATCGCAAATATAGCCGTGTTATGGTATTTGCTGCACCATTTGCCGAAGCACGGTAAGGGAGATTAAAGTTCAATACGCTTGAGTCATAGGGTGCGTCGCCATTAAAAATTTCTCAAAAAATTGACTTTGCGAGTAACGACGCACCTGTGCCATTGCGCTTCCACCAAACAACACGTTCATTCAGTTGACAGTTGACAGTTGACAGTTGACAGTTGACAGTTGACAGTTGACCTGGAAGTCCGAGGATTGGAGTAATTAATAGTCTGATTTTAATTTCTCCTGATCAGGGTTCCGGCTTTAAAGCAATTCTTTCGGATAAGCCCGAACACTTGTTTTGTTCCACTACTTTTGATAAATGGTATAAATAGGCCCCCTTCTATAGTCTTTCTCACAAAGATGAGGTACAAGTTGAGATTTTAGATTTTAGATTTTAGATTGAGGGATTGAGGCATTGATTGGTCAATACTTCATTTTTCGATCGATCCGCTGTATATCGTAATAGTGCCTATAAGTCAAATAAAAATCTAAATATTTACATAAATCTACGAATCGTAAAGATTTGGTAAAGCAAAGAGGGGTTATACCCCCCATGAGTTATAGTCATGTGATATAGATGCACCCTGATGGCTTTCCCGTTCCACAAGAGCGGGATTTTTATTGGAAAAATATTATGTTAAGTTTTAAGAAGCCTGCTACAGATAGAATAGACCTCTTGCAAAAATCCGAAAATACCCTGAAACCATCTGCGTCAATCAGTGTTTATCTGCCCGATATCTGCGGTTGCTCTATGACTCGAAGATTTTTGCAAGAGATCTAATAACGCGGGGATGCAAAGATGATATGGCAGAGCTAAACCGAAAACTAGGGCGCAGATTTTCGATCGAACATCAGACCTAAAGAAAGCGAAACAACCCAAAGGCGGTAGCATAGTTTGGGAACCGGCATCAACTAAAGATGAACTTAGCGCCAGCAACAGTCCTGCAACAGGGCAAATACCAAATCAACGCGACTTTAGGCAGAGGAGGGTTCGGCATCACTTACCGAGCTACCCACACCCAATTAAACCAAACCGTCGTACTGAAAACCCTTAACGAAAGTCTGCGCCAACACCCAGCATCTGCCCAGTTTCAGCAGCAGTTTATTGCTGAAGCCAAACGCCTGTGCCGATGCCAGCATTCAAACATCGTCAGGGTAATCGACTTTTTTGAAGAAGCCGGACAGTCTTTTATCGCGATGGACTACATTCCCGGCAAAACTCTCGCCGAAATAGTCGAAACCGGTCAGCCGCTACCAGAAGCCCAGGCCCTGCACTACATTCGGCAAATAGCCTCAGCGGTAAGTACAGTTCACCACAGCGGATTTCTACACGGAGACATCAAGCCACAAAATACGATCCGGCGAGCCGATTCTCATCTAGTAATGTTGACAGACTTCGGGATTGCTCGCGACTTTACCGCTGGCACCAAACAAACTCATACTAACTTGCTGTCTCCGGGGTACGCACCGATCGAACAATACCTCCATGACGGTAAATGTACACCGGCCACAGATGTTTACGCGATCGCAGCCACCCTTTACTACTTGCTCTCCGGCGTACCGCCCGTAGCAGCCCCCCTGCGCGATCGCATTCCCCTGGATTCTTTGCGACAATTTCAGCCCAACCTCAGCCCCGGAATCGAGCTAGCAATCCTTCAGGGACTCGAAACCGACCCCCAGAAACGTCCCCAGACAGTAGAAAATTGGCTTAATATGCTGCCAGAAACAGAGCGAGTACCCGCAGAGAGAAAAAGCAAGCAAAGTCTGCGATTGCCTGCACCTCCCCCGCCGCAATTGACTTTCCTGGCGTTTGTCGTAACGGCTGCAATTGCCGGCTGGATGGGTTTTGACCTGGCCTGTCGCTACAACAGCATCAGTGTCAGCAGCAATGGCCCCAAAACTCAATCTTTCCCATCTCTTGAAGATTTACTCAAATCTCAAGATATGTCGGCGCCGATGTTCGGCCAGCCGTCTGTCGAAAGCAGCCCTCTTCCCACACTCCAACTCAACAAGCGCCCCAAACCCACCGCAGACAGCAGCAACATTCCCAAAACGATCGATCCCTCAGCAGCCCTCTCCGAACCTTCTGCCTCCCCAAGCCCGGAAACTCCGACCCCTGAGCCGGAACCGCAACCTTCAGCATCCCCGAGACCCGAACCTGAAGCGCACGCTTCTGAGTCCCGGATTCCCGAGCCTCAAACCAAAATCGAGTCCGAGCCCCAAGCCCCATCCGCACCAGTACCGGAAGTTGCGCCCCTGCCGCCCGCACCGCCCAGCTACTCGCCCCCTGCACCCGCGCCGTCTGCTGCGCAGAGTGTTGAAACCTTGCCGCCCTCGGAATCCGCGCCAACAGCAGTAGCGTCCCCGACTGTGCGATCGGCCCAAGCGCCAATACCAAGTCAAAGCGGTAGCAATGGGGATAGCTCGATCGCACCTTACTCGCCGCCCCCTGTGCCAGATCCGACTGTGCCTTTTCCTGAACCTGCAACCAATTAGTATTCTTTTTTTTGTTAAAGGGGCGGACTAATCCTTGCTTTGAGGAGTGAGTAAATATCCCTCAATTGTGGAGCGAATAACGCCCTTCCGAACTACATACAATCTCGCACAACTTGCGATCGACTCAGAAAATACCAATAGCCTCTGCCAGAATTTATTGAATATTTCCTATTTCCTAACCACTCCGAATTGTTGCCCATAAAAATGTATAAATATTTGATATTCCGTGGGAAATTATGTTAATATTGAGGCACGAGGGCTAGGTTGTGTGAGGTCGCGCATTAGTTCTGCCAAACCTACTAAGCTTGAGAAAGCTTTTAGTAACACCAGATCTGAGAATGCAGCGAGTTGCCGTGTTGGGACCCTTGATGGAATCGCGATCCCTGAAAACAGTTGTTTTTTCGGTGCAAGCCAGGGCCCTGCATCAATTCGCGCAAAGTTCCTTTCTTTGGGAACAAGCGCCATCGAGGATAAGCAAGTTATAATTTGTTGCGGAAGCGTACAGAGATTTTTTTATGAGTAAACCCCCAGTTCATGCCTTTTTTGTAGGCAGAGCAGTTGCTGAAGCACTCTACGAGCAATTAGAAAGCGCAGCAACCAACGCTTTCTCCGAACTCGGCAAATTTGACGCCGAACAAAGAGAACGCCTGCGCCAGTTCACCGATCGAGTTGTGGAACGCGCAAATCGAGCTGCGGATGAGGCGATGCAGACCAGAACTGGCACTGCAACCACCATCACCATTCAAGACATCCCTCCCGCCGACTTGCAAGTCACCATTGACGAACTGCGCGCCGAAGTCGCCCTGGTGCGATCGGAATTGCAGCGCTATCGCAGCAGTTTGCCCTAAGAAAGGGCGCGTCGGCAACAACTATTTACTACTACCTGAGCGCAAGGCAATGCGCTCCTGCGCTCATACCTGCCATCAAAGCAACAACATAAAATAAGCAATTTGGGAACCCAAGTGTCTGCTCTCCTTGATGACTCTGTTAATCGCCAGCGCTCCCCCAAGCGTACTAGCGACGCCGATGAGCCAAAAACTGCTGGTAAATCCTACAAAAGTAAAGCTTATCGCTGGAATCGCGAAAAATATTCCCGGCAGCGGCGATTCTTCGACATTTGGGCCTTTGTCTTGCTCTGGCTGGCTTCGCTGTGGCTCGACAGCAAAAATTGGAGCTACTGGGGAGGTGTAACTGAAGAAAAGAAAGTTGCCAGACGCCGCTTTCAAGCTATCTGGGTTCGAGAAACACTATTGGATTTGGGCCCGACTTTCATTAAAGTTGGACAATTATTTTCCACCCGCTCCGACTTGTTCCCCGCAGAGTTTGTGGAGGAACTTTCTAAGCTGCAAGATAAAGTGCCTGCTTTCAGCTACCAACAGTTAGAGATAATTGTCGAGCAAGATTTGGGCAAGACAGTTCAGGAACTCTATCTTAGCTTTGACCCGGTGCCCCTGGCCGCTGCCAGTTTGGGTCAGGTACACAAAGCTCAACTACACTCCGGCCCGGAAGTTGTAGTCAAAGTGCAGCGCCCGGGGCTGCGGAAGCTGTTTGAGATTGATTTGCAAATTCTGAAGGGAATTGCTCGCTATTTTCAAAACCATCCTAAGTGGGGCCGCGGCCGAGATTGGACGGGGATTTATGAGGAATGCTGTCGCATTCTGTGGCTGGAAATTGACTATCTCCATGAAGGCCGCAATGCTGATACTTTTCGCCGCAATTTTAGCAATTGCGACTGGGTGCAAGTGCCACGAGTTTATTGGCGCTACGCGGCTCCGCGAGTGCTGACTTTGGAATACCTACCAGGAATTAAAATTAGTCACTACGAAGCTCTCGAAGCGGCCGGGATCGATCGTAAATTAATCGCTCAGTTGGGCGCGAAAGCTTATTTGCGGCAGTTGCTCAACGATGGCTTTTTTCACGCTGACCCACACCCCGGAAATATCGCTGTTAGTGCTGACGGATCTCTGATTTTCTACGATTTCGGCATGATGGGTCAAATTCAGTCGAACGTCCGCGAAGGACTGATGGAGACTCTCTACGGCATTGCTTCCAAGGATGGACAGCGAATTATGGATTCTCTGATCAATTTGGGCGCTTTGGTTCCAACGGGCGATATGAGCCCGGTGCGCCGATCGATCCAGTATATGCTGGATAACTTCATGGACAAGCCTTTTGAGGAGCAGTCGGTGAGCGCGATTACCGACGACCTTTACGATATTGCCTACGACCAACCTTTTCGCTTTCCAGCTACCTTTACTTTTGTAATGCGAGCTTTTTCGACGATTGAAGGCGTGGGCCGGGGTTTAGATCCCGAGTTTAACTTTATGGAGGTGGCACAACCTTTTGCCATGCAGCTTATGAGTAATGGAAATGGCCATGATGCAACGGGCAGCATTTTTAACGAAATCGGCCGTCAGGCGGCTCAGGTGAGTTCGAGTGCCCTAGGTTTGCCCCGCCGGATTGAGGAGACTATTGATAAACTCGAACAGGGAGATTTGCGGATTCGCGTCCGTTCTGCCGAAGCTGAGCGGTTGATGCGCCGCATGACCAGTGTTCAAATGGGCACGAATTATACTTTGATGATGAGTGCTTTTACTTTGTCTGCGACAATTTTGTTTGTCAGCAATCAAGTCTGGGCGGCTGTCGCTGTGGGGTTGCTTGCTGCTGGTGCGGGATTAGCTCTGCTGCGTTTGTTCCGACGGATCGATCGATTAGACAGAATGTCATAATGCGGGTAGTTTGGGATCAAAAATTTCCGGCTTGAGATTTCTCACCAGCCAAAATTTGACGAGTGAATGTTAAGTTTTGGCTGGCTGACAACGGATTTATAAAATTCACAGCACTTACTTTGATGCTCAAAACCTGGCTTTCTTGATTTTTAGCCAGCCAAACCTCTAATTTTTGGTAGAAATCCAGTTTTTTGGGGCAGGCGGCTTGATTTACGGAAATTTTCAGACGGAATGAGCATCAGACGATCTACAATGTAAGGCTAATGAAGTGCAATTTTTCCAAGACTAGCGATCGGCAAAAATTTCCAGTACCGCTCGGCATTTAAGTTTTGTAATCAAAAATTGCACCAGTTAAATCAAGCTTTCAAGTTCGATGAGTCCAATCACCCAATCTATGAAACGCTCATTCGCAGGTAAGACAGACACAGGGTTAGTTCGTTCCGTAAATCAGGATTCGTACTACATAGACCCTGACGGGCGATTTTTCATAGTGGCCGACGGCATGGGAGGACACGCGGGAGGTCAAGAAGCTAGTAGGATTGCGACTCAGGCGATTCAATCTTATTTGCTCGAACATTGGGAAGGGCCTGAAGATTCTCCTCTGTTGTTGGAAAAGGCTTTGTTAATTGCCAATCAAGCAATTTTGACTGATCAGCTCGAACATCCCGAGCGTGCTGATATGGGGACTACGGCTGTGGTTCTGATCTTTAGGGATGAGGGCAGACCTTGGTGCGCTAATATCGGGGACTCTCGCTTGTATCGGTTGCACGGCTCTCACTTGGATCAAATTACTGAAGACCAGACTTGGGTGGCTCAGGCTGTGAAAAGAAATGCCCTGACTCCGGATCAGGCTCGGAGTCATCCTTGGCGTCACGTTTTGTCCCAGTGTTTGGGCCGCGATGATTTGCGCGAGATAGATATTCTACCGGTGGACGTAAAACCCGGGGATCGCTTGCTGCTATGCAGCGACGGCTTAACTGAAGAACTTTCTGATCCTTTGATTGCTTCGCCTCTGAAGTCGATTCGCGCCTGCGAGGGCGCTGCAACTGCTTTGATTGAAGCCGCTAAGGATAAAGGGGGACGGGACAATATTACTGTGGTGATTGTGACGATCGACCTCAAATAATATCCTCGCGCCCTCGCATACCTAAAAATCTCCAAATCCCCAAATATCTCAAAAATTCCCAAATCTCCCAATCAAAAATCGAATGGTTCGCGTTATCGGTTTGATCAGTGGCACATCGGTGGATGGCATTGATGCTGCTTTGGTGGATGTGATCGGTTCCCAAACAGACTTAAAAGTGAATTTGGTGGCCGGCAAGACTTTCCCTTATCCTGCTACTTTGCGATCGCAAATTCTCTCAGTTTGCAGCGGATCAGCTTTGTCAATGGCTGAATTCGCCGAATTAGATGATGTCATTGCCCAAGAATTTGCCACGGCGGCCTTGACAATTCAAGCAGAATATGATAAAGCAGAATTAATTGGTTCTCACGGTCAAACCGTCTACCACCGACCGCCAGGGAATACGGAAATGAGTAGCTCTGCTGCTGCACAAAACCCCGGCTCAGACATGGGTTACAGCTTGCAACTCGGGCGGGGTGCGCTCATCGCGCAATTGACAGGCATTACTACTGTGAGCAATTTTCGATCGGCAGACATTGCAGCAGGAGGTCAAGGAGCGCCCTTAGTCCCAATAGTTGATGCCTGCCTGCTGGCCGAACCCAACCGCAACCTCTGCATCCAAAATCTCGGCGGAATTGGCAATTTTACTTATCTTCCTGCTATGAAAGATCAGGAATTGGCTGACAAGTCTCCGGTTAATCCTCTGGGCGAGGGTATCTTGGGTTGGGATACCGGGCCGGCAAATTCGCTGTTAGACTTGGCAGTGCAACACTTCTCCGACGGAACTAAAACTTGTGACGAAGGTGGAGCTTGGGCGGCAAGTGGCACTCCCTGTCAAGCTTTAGTAGAGGATTGGCTACAGCAAGAATTTTTCCTCCAAGCACCGCCCAAATCTACAGGGCGAGAGTTATTTGGTGTAGACTACTTTAACCGTTGTTTGGTCGAGGCTCAAGGTTACAACCTCAGTCCTGCTGATGTGCTGGCTACTCTGACAGAGCTGACTGTTGCTTCGATCGTTCACAGTTACCAAACTTTTTTGCCGCAGATGCCCGATCGAGTTTTACTGTGCGGGGGCGGCAGCCACAATCTCTACTTGAAACGCCGATTGCAAGCACAATTGCATCCAGTGCAAGTGTTGACTACTTCTGAGGCCGGCTTGAGTGTAGATTTTAAAGAGGCGATCGCTTTCGCGGTTCTAGCCGCATGGCGGGTTCGGGGCATTCCCGGCAATCTGCCTCAAGTTACTGGTGCTTTTGCACCGGTTCTGTTAGGAGAAATTAACTCTTGTTGGCACAGTTGGGCATGATAGCATAGAGTCTGAGGGACAACGGCTGTGCGTGGTTGCACCAGCATTGTAGCCAGCAGGAAAAGCATAGGAACAGCACTGTGGCTCACACGTTTTTAATGGAATCTGGCCAATGGACGCTCGAAGGCAGTTGGATTGAGCGCAATGGCGTGCCAATTACGGTTAAAGGCAAAACTTTAGTGAGCTGGAACCGAACAGATTGGTTCAGTATGGTGACGAAGCTCGTGTTTCCAGGAGGCGATCGCGAAGAGATTATTTTGCAGTACCGAGGACACCTCAACAGCGATGAGCGGCAGTATACTTTTGTACTCCAACACAGCGAACTCGGCCGCGTCGAGGGCGAAGGTTGGATTGCTCCCCAGTCGATCGTCCAGCGTTACTGGGTACTCGGAGACGAACGCCAGCGGCGGACGGGTTTTGATACCCTTCACCGCGTTGATGACAACCGCTACTACCAATCTAGCGGCATCATGTCTGGTCATTACTTGACGAGTACGATGGAGGCAACTCTGGAACGTCAGGCGGAATAACTCTTTCTAGAGTTACAAGTTGCGAGTTCTGGGACTAGAGTAGAAAATTAAAGATTTTGCTGGTCGGAGATCGCCTTCTGATGTCCGACTTGTGCAATTCTTGCTCAAACCTATCCGCTGCAACTTGAGAGGGGGTAGCAGCGAGTCGGGCGATCGCTCTTGATATCGTGTTCCCACCATCGCTTACTCTAAAAGTAGACACTGCAAATCTGACTTTACAGATTCAGAGCTGTAGTGAAGTGTTAAGCTCGCCCTATCGAAAATTTGCATTTCTGGAAATTACATATTATCGATTGATGCTACTCGATATCCGAATTTGTGGCTGTAATTTATTGTATAAAAAAATACAAGTATTGTCAAAAAAATTATAATTTTTGAGAGGCGGAGCGATAAATTACGCTTGCTCTGTGATGCGATAGTCGATCGGACTATTGCCGAGACTTTTCTCCAAATTGAGTGGAATTAAAAAACAAAAAAGTGCGAAATTTTTATGCCCAAACATTAGTTCTGGGTCGGTCGGTAAGAATTGTTTCTAGCAAATGCCTATAACCTGTAAATTCATCCGTATATCCGTATCCGGATCTGAGCATATTCTTACCTTTTACCTTGGAGTGACGCCCCATCACCCCCAACTCCTTTCCGCTTGAGGGAAGAGAGTAAGAGACGGAGGTCGCCGACTGCGACTCTAGGTTATTCAACTGCTGGATTGGGTTCTAGACCCCAATGGTGTTTGAGAAAATGGCGGTACATCGTTTCGCGCAACATCATTTGCTCGTAAAGCTTGACCAAAAACTCCTGAGCTTGTTCGTGGCTCATGTCACTTACCTGTGTTTTGAAGGAACACAGGCTAAATTGCTGCTCCAAAGACAATTCTGCTGGTTGGCTCATGACGAAAGACTCCTCTATAAGTAAAGGTGACTTGAAAGTAAAACCTGGGTTAACCAGATTTGTAAGTCGTTTCAGCGATCGGGTGTTGGCTTCAGGATGCCCCGCAAGCCCATCTCGCTTAACTATATTACAAAAGGTAACAATAATTTGACATAATTACCATCTGTCCCAAGAAATAACTTAATCATAGAGATGGCAGGATGTCTGTAAAAGTTCCTTCCGCAGGCTTATACTACTCTATCTACTTGTCAAGAGAAAAAAGCTCAGTACGAACCAAAATAATTGAAGCTATTTATACCAAATCGCGGGAAAATTATCTCCCGGAGGGGAGAGTGGGAGATGGAGAGATGGGGAGAGTCGGAGAATTTCTATTTCTCTCTTCTCCCTTCTTCCTTGTATCCGTTATCAAATCCTTGGCCTAACTTCCTTCGGACTTCTACTCTCAACATCCATCCGTTAATGCGGTAAATCCGTTAAATCCCGCACACTGCTCGTTGCCGAACTTCTAACTAATTGGAGGGAGGGACATTCTGCGGTGGAGTAGCCACTCCGGGCCTGGAATTGGGAGCAGTGGGTGCGGGCGAAACCGGAGGAATGCCCAGATTTGCGCCAGAGTTGCTAGGCTGCTGTCCCGGAGCCGGGAGAGGAGATTGAAACTGATTCGGATTGAACTGCTGCTGTCCCGGAGCTGCCAGAGGAGATTGAAACCGATTCGGATTGAGCTGCTGTTGCCCTGGAGCCACGGGAGACGGCAGGGGTTGAGGGTAATTGCCCGAAGGTGCCGCAGGAATACCAGAATTGGGCAGCGACGGATTATTCGACTGCGGGGAGGGAGCCGAACTAGGTAGTGTTGCCAGGGCAACTCGATCGCCCCCAACCTCCCGCAATTTGTCTAAAACCTCCACAACTTTGGCGTATTTCGCATTTTGAGGGGCGTACAACACCGTTAAGCCAGCAGGATTTTTGGTCTGGAAACTCTTTAAAACTCGATCGAGCTGTTGGTAATTAACAGGCAATTGGTCGATATAAGTTTGCCCGAAATCGTCAATGCTGACAATCAGCATCTCTCGCATCTGCGTTTGTCCCGTCTTCGCCTTCGGCAAATCGACATTAATCGCTTGCTGGCGAGTCAGTTGCAAAGCTGCCAGCAGAAAAAACGTCAGAATGCAAAAAATCACGTCAATCAAAGGCACCAGTTCGATCCGAGCCTCTTCACCAGGTGAATCTAAGTGAATCTTCATCAGTGCTCCTTTGTTCTAATTATTAGAAAGTGTATCTTCAGCCTGATCGGAACCTTTCAATTTTGGCTCCCGCTTCCGCTCTCCCGATTCTTGAGAATTGAGAGAACGCCTGTTCAAACCATCGGAACCAAAGGAAGAATTGTTGTGTTCTGTATCAGGCGATCGACCCTTAGCATTAGCCGTCGGCCAGTATTGCCTGTAAAGCAATTCCATTTCATTGCCAGCTTTGCGAAATAATTTTGCCTGGTTGAACAAAAAAGCTTGAAATATCCGATAAAACGCCAAGCTAAAAATTGCTACTACCATCCCAGAAGCAGTAGTAGTCAGCGCCTCACTAATCCCCAAAGTCACGCCAGTCGTTGCCGCAGTGCCGATGTCGCCCAGACGGATGGAACTAAGCGAGTTAATCAAGCCCAAAACTGTTCCCAGCAAGCCCAGCAAAGGGGCAAGAGCGATCGTCGCTTCTAAGATTTTGTCGCCGCGGCGCATCGAAGCCAACTCTTCATCGGCTGCGGCTTCGAGTGCGAGTCGAAATAAATCTGGTTCGGGATTGTACAGCCGCAGGGGTGCAGATAGAAATCGCCCGATCGGCTGTCGGTTGGCTTGTCTGGCAATCTCGCTAGCCGCCCCCCAATCGCTGCGGGCAGCTTCGAGAATGCGGTTAACTATCTGCTGTTCTTTGCTCAAGAGGCTTGCCCAGAACCACAAGCGCTCGATAATTGTACTTACAGACATAATCGATAACACCAACAGGGGCCACATGGCGGGGCCACCTTTTTGAAAAAGTTCCTGAATATTCACAATATTGTTGCTCCTGCAGTACCCGCTAACTTTTACTTCTGTTCTACTTTTTTTAACAAATCCAAGGCCATTTAATTTTAGCTATTAATGTACTCAGGACTGACGCGCTCGCGACTAAAGAAACGGGGCCTCCTGCTGCAACCAAGTATTGCGATCGAGCCAACCGGGTTTCTGGGCAAGTCTTGATAGTCTTTTCTCGCGCCTCGCGGGCGATCGACTACATCCTCAAAATTCCTCTAAGTCTTCTTGACACATATCTTGCAGCGATTGATGTTGCAGGCGGCGGGAAGAGCGGCGATATTTTTTAGTTAGCAACTTCGGTTCGTACTGCTGCGTACCATCCGACTTGGTTTGCTGCTTCAAACTCGATTCGGCGCTGCTAGAGTTTTGCAGAGCTTGTTGGCGGACGATCGCCTCTTCCATAAAATTCAAGTAATACTGGTATCGCTCCCAATCGCCCCGCACAACACAGTTAGGCTCATCGCGGTGCGAACAGTCGCTAAACTGGCAGCTACCCAAAGCCAGCCTCTGACGCGCTTCTGGGAAATATGCAGCTAACTCGGACGGATCAGATTCCAGAGCCGGCTGATTGAAGCCCGGAGTATCTGCCAAAAGTCCGCCGTCGGGGAGTTCAAATAGTTCGACGTGGCGAGTCGTGTGGCGCCCGCGGCCGAGTTTGCCAGAAACAG
>JBDTEI010000262.1:0-11578 GCA_039922675.1 Microcoleus sp. | reverse complement strand
TTCTCAAGTTCTAGCAATGGGCGCGTCGGAATTTTCACAGTTGAATCCTTTACCTGCGGTTCCGGCGGAAATAGCAGCTATTTCGCGTGAGTGGCCTGGAGTTAGTTTTTTGAATGAGGGTTTCACTTTGGATAATTTGAAACGACAGCATCAAAGCCGGCCTTTTGGGATTATTCACTTAGCTACTCACGGCGAATTTCGTCCGGGGGCGCCGAGTAATTCTTTTATTCAGTTGTGGGATAGTCGGCTAAGACTGGATCAATTGCAGGATTTGAGATTGAATAATCCGCAGGTGAATTTGTTAGTTTTAAGTGCTTGTCGGACTGCGGTGGGCGATGCACAGGCGGAGTTGGGTTTTGGGGGGTTGGCGCTGCAAGCGGGGGTGCAAACGGCTATGGGGAGTTTGTGGTATGTTTCGGATGAGGGTACTTTGGGATTGATGAATGAGTTTTATCAGCATTTGAAAACTGCGCCAATTAAGGCGGCGGCGCTGCGACAAGCGCAAATTGCGATGTTGCGGGGTGATGTGCGTTTGGAGGGCGGGAAGTTGCGGGGTTCGAGTCGGGGTGAAGGAGTGGAGTTGCCGCAATCTTTGCAGGGATTTGCTGATTTGAAGTTGTCGCATCCTTATTATTGGTCGTCTTTTGTCATGATTGGAAGTCCTTGGTAAAAAGAGATTTAAATTCCTCTTCTTCTATTACTTCAGCGGCAATTTTCTGAGGGGTTTTATGATTGGCAGTCTGCTTTTTCCCATTTTCTATATTGCCAGCAGCGGGTGGCAATACTTGAATTTGTGGTTCTGCCCGCAGCGGCGAAGTGGTTGGTAAAGTCGTCAGAAACGAGGGATTGAAAGCCACGAAGTGCGGAAAAACTACAGATTGGCTAACAAACCCCATTTTTTCCTTTTTCACGTGCTACTATTAGATACAAAAAGCTGGTGCGTTTTGAGTTAGCTTTAATTTTTACGATAAAAATCAATATGCTCTCTATTCCAGGCATTGCCGCCCAGACGCTTCTTTACGAAAGTGCCAACTCTCTGATTTATCGGGCGATTCGGGAAGCTGATAACCAGCCGATTATCCTCAAACTTCTCAAAGAAAGCTACCCCACACCTCAAGAATTGGTGCGCTACCGCACCGAATACCGCATCACCCAAGAGTTAAAAGAGGCGGGAATTGTGCAGGTTTATGACTTGCAAAAATACCAAAACAGCCTCGTGATGTTTGTAGAGGACTTTGGCGGCGAATCCTTGACAATATGGATGCAGCAGCGAAGTTTTACTCTGGATAAATTTTTGCAAATTGCGATCGCCACCACGGAAGCATTAGGGCAAATTCACCGCGCCAACATCATCCACAAAGATATTAACCCTTCTAATATTGTTTACAAGCCGGAAACGGAACAATTAAAAATTATTGATTTTGGCATTTCCACTCAGCTAAGCCGAGAAACACCGATACTGAAAAACCCCGGCGTTCTTGAAGGAACCCTTGCTTACATATCGCCAGAACAAACTGGTAGGATGAATCGTACTCTCGATTACCGTACTGATTTTTACTCCCTCGGCGTTACTTTTTATGAATTACTCACAGGAAAACTGCCTTTTGAGACAGAAGATGCTTTAGAGATAGTTCATTGCCATATTGCTAGACAACCAGTTCCTCCCCACGAAATAGAGCCACAAATTCCCGTAATTGTCTCTCAAATTGTCAGTAAATTGATGGCGAAGAATGCCGAAAACCGCTATCAAACAGCCTGGGGAATCAAGCAGGATTTAGAGAAGTGTCTGGTTCAATTACAAGCAACGGATAGCATAGAAGAATTTGACTTGGGAACGCGGGATATTACAGACCGTTTCCTGATTCCCGAAAAGTTATACGGTAGAGAAACTGAAGTTTTTAATCTATTAGCTGCATTTGAACGAGTCAGTACAGGTAGCGCCGAAATGATGCTGCTAGCGGGCTTTTCGGGGATTGGTAAAACCGCAGTAGTGAACGAAGTCCACAAGCCGATCGCCAGACAACAAGGCTATTTTATTAAAGGCAAATACGACCAATTTCAACGCAATATACCCTTCAGTGCATTTGTGCAAGCATTTCGGGAATTGATGGGGCAATTATTATCAGAAAGTGACGCTCAATTACAAACATGGAAAACCCAGATTCTCAAAGCAGTAGGCGAGAGTGGACAAGTGCTGATTGAGGTGATTCCAGAGTTAGAACGCATCATTGGCGCTCAAAGTCCTGCACTAGAATTGTCGGGAATTGCTGCCCAAAATCGCTTCAATTTGTTGATACAAAAATTTGTGCAAGTATTTACCATCACCCAACATCCCTTAGTAATATTTTTGGACGATTTGCAGTGGGCGGATTCAGCATCTTTAAAGTTATTACAACTGTTGATGGAGGATAGGGGGCATCTGTTGGTGTTGGGTGCTTATCGGGATAATGAGGTGTCACCTACTCATCCGTTTATGTTGACGGTGGATGAAATTATCAAGTCTGGGGCAGTGGTGAATACTATTACCCTGCAACCGTTGAGTTTAGCAGATATGAATCAGTTGGTAGCAGATACGCTGATTTGTGATTTATCCTCTTCTCAACCCTTGACAGAATTGGTTTATCAAAAAACGCAAGGTAATCCCTTTTTCTCTACTCAATTCCTCAATTCGTTGTATGAAGATGGTCAAATTAGCTTTGACTGGGATGTACGGCATTGGCAGTGCGATATTAATCAAGTTACATTTGGCGATGCCTCGGATGTGGTGGAGTTTATGGCGGCGCAATTACAGAAGTTGCCCAAAGAAACTCAGGAGGTTCTCAAACTTGCCGCCTGCATTGGGGCGCAGTTTGATTTAGAGACATTGGCAATAGTCAACGAAGAACTACCCGAACAAACGGCATCAACCCTGTGGAAAGCATTGCAAGAAGAACTTGTTTTACTGATTACAGAAGGCTATGATTTAATTCAAACAGATGCTCAATCTCCTACTCATTCTGTTGCTAATCCCATTTATAAGTTCCTGCACGATCGCGTCCAGCAAGCGGCTTATTCATTGATTCCCAACGACCAAAAACAAGCCATTCATCTCAAAATTGGACAATTGCTCCTACAAAGTTCCTCGGAGGTCGAAATAGAGGAAAAACTGTTTGATATTGTGGGGCATTTGAATCAAGGAATTGAGTTAATCAATCAATTAAGCGAACGAGAAGCCTTAGCCCAACTCAACTTAGAAGCAGGACGCAAGGCCATAAATTCTACAGCTTATGCTGCGGCAAGAGTCTATCTGCAAACAGGGATTGAATTACTGACAGCTAACTGCTGGCAAAGTCAGTATGAATTGACACTGAATCTCTATGTTGCCTCCGCCGAAACAGCTTATTTGAATGCTGATTTTGATGGCATGGAAGAGATGGCAGCACTGGTGTTGGAGAAAGCTCAGACAATTTTAGACAAAATTAAAATTTACGAAATTTCAATCGCCGCCCAGACAGCCCAGGGCAAGCTGTTGGAAGCGATCGCAGTGGGTAGAGATGTATTGGGGCAATTAGGGGTTGAACTCCCCGCCACACCTGACGAAGCCAAAATTAGCCAAGCGCTACAAACCGTCAATAGCCAGCTTCAGGGAAGAAAAGTTGGGGAATTGATTGACCTGCCAGTGATGACTAATCTCCAAACTCAGGCAGCTATGCAACTGCTAGGAATGTTGCTTCCAACCATTTTTCAAGCAATGCCAACTTTGCTGCCCCTAGTTAGCTCTACGATCGTGAGTTTATCGCTCCAATTTGGGAATGCACCTGCATCGACGGTGGGGTATGCAGTTCATGGTATGGTGCTGTGTGCATTTTTGGGAGAGGCGAAAACGGGCTATGACTTTGGGAAATTGGCACTGAACTTACTAGAGCGGTTCAATGTGCGGGAATTCAAGTCTGTAATTCTGGTTTTGTTTGGGGGCTTTATTCAGCATCACCAAGAATCTCTCTTGGAAACGATACCGACACTAAAATATGGCTTTACGGCTGGCATGGAAACTGGCGACTTTCTATACGCTGGCTACAGCATAGATGCTTACTTTTATGCCAAATTTTTCGGTGGGGTAGAAGTAGATACTTGGGAAACCGAAATAGCAGATTACAGCGCTGCCTTGGTTCAGGTGAAGCAATATTCTGCACAGGGTTTGTTGAATATAACGCAGCAGACGATGAAGAACTTGAGGGAAACCGTTAGTCAACCGGATTGTTTGATCGGAACTGCCTACGATGAAACGGTGATGATCCCTAAGCACCATCAGAACAATGAATTCACGGCCATCGCTAATGCCTACACCAACAAACTGCTGCTTGCTTACTCCTTTAGTAATTACACGACTGCCCTAGACCACATTGCTCAAGTCAAGCCGTATTTGATGGCATTATCGGGAACGATTTATGTTCCCATTTTTCATTTTTATGCAGCCCTGACGTACTTGGCACTCTTCCCCACACAGCCAGAAACCGAGCAAGCTGAAATTCTTACTCAGGCCCAAGCCCATCAAACGACTCTGCAACAGTGGGCGCAAAATGCTCCCATGAATCATCTGCATAAATGGCATTTGGCTGAGGCCGAACGATATAGAGTTTTAGGCAATAAAGCTGAGGCGATTGAAATGTACGATCGCGCCATCATTGGAGCTAAAGAAAATCAATTCCTCAACGAAGAAGCACTAGCTAATGAACTAGCCGCCAAATTTTACCTAGAATGGGGTAAAGAAAAATTTGCTCAAATATACATGATTGAGGCGTATTATTGTTATATCCAATGGGGAGCCACTGCTAAGGTAAAAGATTTAGAAACGCGATATCCCCAATTATTGGCGGTAACTCAACCGGGAACTAAAAACACTAAAGCTACCGCAACAGTGACCACCACTGGTTCGGGTATTAATCTAGATATCGCCACAGTAATGAAAGCTTCCCAGGCTATCTCTGGCGAAATATTGCTAGATAAGTTACTGTCTAGCTTGATGAAAATCTTGATGGAAAATGCAGGGGCGCAACGAGGCTCTCTGATTTTGCTAAGCCAGGGAAAACTATTAATTGAAGCTGAAGGGAAAATAGATGACGATCTCGTCACTGTGTTGCAGTCAATCTCCGTTGAAAATTGTCAAGAAATTTCCTACTCGATTGTTAATTATGTTGCCCGCACTCAAGAAAGTGTGGTATTAGATGATGCTGTCCGATCGGGACAATTTACCAACGACTCCTACATCCAAAAAAATCAGACCAAATCAATTTTATGCGTGCCGCTGATTAACCAATCTCAAATTGTCAGTATTGTTTATCTAGAAAACAATTTGACCGCCGGAGCTTTTACCCCAGAAAGAGTGGAACTATTAAAAGTGTTATCTGGACAAGCGGCGATCTCGATTCAAAATTCTAAGCTTTATACAGAAGTCCGCGAAAGTGAGAACAGACTCACTCAATTTTTAGAAGCAATTCCGGTAGGGATATCAGTGCTGGATGCTTCTGGCAAACCTCACTATAGTAATCGCGTTGCTATTCAAGTATTAGGTAAAGGAGTTATTCCTGAAGTCGCCAGCGAGCAAATAGCAGAAATTTATCACATCTATCAAGCTGGAACAGAGCAGGAATATCCCTCTTGCCAATTGCCTCTTGTGCGGGCGTTGAGAGGCGAAAGTACAACCGCTGACGATCTGGAAATCCACCAAGGCGACAAGATTATTCCGATCGAGGCTTGGGGTACTCCAATCTATGATGAAAAGGATAATATTTCTTATGCCATTGTAGCCTTTCAAGATATCACGGAACGCAAAAAAGCCGAAACAGAGCGAATCAGATTTACCAATGAATTGTTCCAACTCAACAAAGCTTACGAGCGCTTTGTTCCCAATCAATTCCTCCAGTTTTTAGAGAAATCAAGCATTATTGATGTGAAATTGGGCGACCAAGTGCAGTTGGAAATGTCGGTGTTGTTTTCCGATATTCGTGACTTCACCACGCTTTCGGAAGCTATGACTCCGGAGGATAATTTCCAGTTTATTAATGCTTATTTGTCTCGGATGGAATCTGCGATCGTTGAAAATAATGGCTTTATTGATAAATATATTGGTGATGCAATTATGGCACTATTTAGCGGTGATGCTGATAATGCAGTAAACGCCAGTATTGCCATGCTGCATCAACTTCAAGTATACAATCAAGAGCGGGTTGATTCTGGTGATGCGCCGATTAAGATTGGCATTGGCATTAATACTGGGAATTTGATGTTAGGCACGGTGGGCGGGCAAAATCGCATGGATACGACCGTAATTAGTGATGCGGTGAATTTAGCTTCTCGTGTGGAAAGTTTGACGAAAAATTATGGGGTGTCGCTGTTAATCACCCAGGAAACTTACTCGCGTTTAGAAAATCCATCCCAGTACGCAATCCGCACGCTAGATACGGTAAAAGTCAAGGGAAAATCTGAAGCGGTGACGGTTTATGAGGTGTTTGATTGCGATCCGCCAGAAATTAAAGAGGGCAAGTTAGCTACGCTGCAATTGTTTGCCGAAGCTTTGGAAATTTACTCAGAAGGGAAGTTAGCTAAAGCGGGGCGGCTGTTTTCCGAGTGTTGGCATCAGAATCAGGGCGATCGCGTGGCTAAAATTTATTGGAAACGCTGTCAGTCTGCATTCCTGTCAACTGAAGACTGACATCCTCGCTCTGGATGTTGATATCCAACTCTCGATCGCCCTTTTGTATTTATTACCCACCAGAAAAGAGGTCGCTCGTGTTCAAGTAGCCTAAAAGAGCGATCGCTTAACCGAATCATCTACGAAAAATATCCCAACATTCCCGCGCAATCTCCCAATCTTCCTGAGTATGAATCACCAAAACCCGCACCGCAGAATCAACCGCCGCAATATCATCATCAACCGGCGAATTCAAATTCTTCTCCCCATCCAACCTTAACCCAATAAACCCAAAAACCTCGCAAGCCGCAGCCCGCACAACCGCCGAATTTTCCCCAACACCCGCAGTAAAAATCAAAGCATCCAACCCGCCCAAACTCGCCAACATCGCCCCGATACCAGCCCGCAAACGGTGCACGTAAATATCCAAAGCAAGTTGAGCCCGAGAATTGCCATCTTTAATCGCTGCCAAAATTTGCCGCATATCGCTAGAAACCCCGGAAATCCCTTTCAAACCAGAATTCCGATTCAGAATATTATCTAGTTCCTCAGCAGTAAAGTGCGATCGCCTTAACAGATAAATTATGATACCAGGATCGATCGCCCCCGATCGACTTCCCATCATCAAACCATCCAAAGGAGTAAAACCCATCGTAGTGTCAATACTCCGGCCACCGAGAACCGCCGCCAGAGAGCACCCGTTGCCCAAATGACAGCTAATCAGCCGCAAATCGCCAGAATCGCGGTTAAGAATTTCAGCCGCCCTGCGAGTGCAATATTGATGGCTAATGCCGTGAAAACCGTAGCGGCGAATCCCCTCTTCCAGCCATTCGTAGGGCCCAGGATAAACAAACGCAGCGGGCGGCAATTGAGCGTGAAAAGCCGTATCAAAAACTGCAACTTGCGGCACATTTTCCAGCATTTTTTCAATTGCTTCGATGCCTTCCAAATTAACCGGATTGTGGACGGGAGCAAACTCAGATAAACGAGAAATCTCCTCTTTTACTTCCGGCGAAATCAGCGTGCTTTGCTGATATTTTAGCCCACCGTGAACAACGCGATGACCGACAATATTAATGTCCTTTAAACTATTAATAACTTGAGTTTTTCCCTGCCACAGAGTCTCCAGCATCCGAGCAATGGCCTCGGAGCGAGAATTTGAGGCGAATTCTTCCTCAAGCGTAGGGCCCGCAGCAGTTTTAACCTGCAACTCCCCGGCATTTTCGCGGTGAGTCCAGTCTATTTTTGCTTCCCAGAGGGGTTGCGGCGGGCGATCGGGAAGCTGGTCATTTAGTTCGTATAAGCAGCTTTTTTGACTGCTAGAACCTGCGTTTAAAACTAGGATTTTCATGGTAATTGGTAATTGGTAATTCAGGGCTTACGCATTCCGACCTAAGAAACCGGATTTTTAGCTTTTGTGCTAGTTTTAACCCGTGTATTTTGCTAAACAACTCGGTTGTTGGCTACCCGTATTAATTGTTAACTATTCACTAATTATAACTTTGTTAAGGAATATGTCAAATTATTAAATATTAATTCAGTCTGTAGCCAAGGGTTGCTGTTGTTTGATATATCTTCATCATCTGATTTTCATGAACTAAAAATTAAGGATGCGATCGCCATGTTGCCAACAATTTTACTAACCGTTAGCGCCAGAACCGTAGAGTGGAGCCCCGAAATCGGTTTAATTATGATTATTTGCAATGTTGCAGCCATTGCTTTCGGCAGCTTAACCATCAAAAATCCTCACACAGGCCCAGCCGCGCCGTCAGCGAATCTGGTGGGCGGTTTGAGCTTGGGTGCGCTTATCGGAAGTCTCTGCTTCGGTCATATTCTAGGAACAGGTACGATTTTAGGATTGTCTTACTTGGGCGCACTTTAGTTTCAGATTGTAGGGTGCGCCCTCGCACCTTACCGCCAATTTCAAGTACCGGCCAAATTGCGGAGAGTTTCATCCATGTAAGATCGATCGCCCAAAACCTCCAGCATCGGCCCGCGCACATCAAACTTGACAATACTCACAGAAGCTGCTAAAGCGGCAATGCGATTGCGATAACTTCCCAAATCTATCCCCAACAAACTGCACAGAATAATCCGAATAGTCGCCTTGTGGGAAACCACCAAAACATTACCATCTTTGTACTTTTCCTGAATTTCTGCAATCACTAAGGACGATCGGCTAGCAATTTGCACAGAAGTTTCCCCCTCAGTCGGTGGATTCCAAGCCGGTTCCGTCAACCAATTAATATAATCATCAGCATATTTTTCGCGGACAATTTCAACTGTTTCACCCTCCCACTTGCCGTACTTAATTTCCTTCAATCCATCGCGCAGTTGCATTTCAATTCCCACAGCATCGCACAGAGGTTTAGCCGTAGCAATTGTGCGTTTCATGGGACTGACATAAACAGCATTCCAAGGCAATTTTGCGTAAGTTGCAGCAAACTGTTCGGCCATCATAGAACCTTCCGGTGTTAATTCTGCGTCGAGGTCGCCACAGTAGCCGCCACTCTTGCTGTAAGTTGTTTCACCGTGTCGCAGAAAGTAAATTTTTAAGCTCATATAGATATCTTATTTCATTGGTGAACAGGATTTTTTTTTATTAACCACAGAGGGCGCAGAGGGCGCAGAGTCAGAGAAGAGAGAGATGAATAATTCCGATACTTACGGATTTGATCTTGATTGTATTTGAATTTTATCAGCTTAGCAAAAGAGTTTTAAAAACTCCTTATCAATAATAATCCCAACTTTTTCCATATCTATCTCTAATCTTCCTCTGTGTTCTCTGCGTTCTCTGCGGTTAAATAATTCCGATCCAACCGGAATTAATATGATTCATTCTAACAGGACTTAGGGAAAAAATGGAAGGACTTTAGTCCGCATCAATCTAGCTGAAGAAAGACTAAAGTCGTGACTACGAACCTGTTAACCCGGTGCACCCGATCGCACACCTTGATCTCCCGTCACCTCCGAAGCTTTAGTTTCCTTCGGCGCTTCCGACGAAACCGCGCCACCGTGCGGCCACTTCCAATCGCGGATTTCCGGCATATCATCGCCGTGTTTCCTAATGTAATGCTTGTGTTCGATCAGCTTGTCCCGCATAGCCTGTTTGCCGTAAGCTGCAACAGAGCTCAGTTTCGGAACGCGATCGAGTACATCACCAACTAAATGGAAGCGATCGAGATCGTTCATCACCACCATATCAAACGGCGTAGTAGTCGTCCCCTCTTCCTTGTAACCCCGGACATGAATATTCGAGTGATTAGTCCGGCGGTAAGTCAAACGGTGAATCAGCCAAGGATAGCCGTGAAAAGCAAAAATTACGTGCTTATCTTTCGTGAACAAAGCATCAAAATCGCGATCGGACAAACCGTGGGGATGTTCGCTAGTAGGTTGCAGCGTCATCAAATCCACCACATTTACCACCCGCACTTTTAACTCGGGATAATCTCGGCGCAGAATGTCAACAGCAGCCAAAGTTTCCAGAGTCGGAACATCACCCGCGCAAGCCATCACCACATCCGGTTCGCCGCCTTTATCATTGCTAGCCCATTCCCAAATACCGAGGCCAGTCGTACAGTGTTTGATCGCAGCATCCATATCCAAATACTGCAAAGCCGGCTGCTTCCCTGCAATAATCACATTCACGTAGTTGCGGCTGCGGAGACAGTGATCTGTAACAGATAGCAAAGTGTTCGCATCAGGCGGCAAATAAATCCGCACAACTTCCGCTTTCTTGTTAATTACGTGGTCGATAAAACCCGGATCTTGGTGAGAAAAACCGTTGTGGTCTTGCCGCCAAACGTGAGATGTTAGCAAGTAGTTGAGAGATGCGATCGGTCTGCGCCAAGGAATATCGCGAGTAGTTTTCAACCATTTAGCGTGTTGGTTGAACATCGAATCAATGATGTGAATAAACGCCTCGTAGCAAGAGAAAAATCCGTGCCTTCCTGTTAGCAAATAGCCTTCCAGCCATCCCTGACAAAGATGTTCGCTGAGGACTTCCATCACGCGGCCGTCGGGGGTGAAGAGGCGATCGTCCTCCGGTAAAGTTTCCCCCATCCACTCCCGACTCGTCACTTCAAACACCGGATCGAGGCGGTTGGAAGCCGTCTCGTCCGGCCCGACAACTCGGAAATTAGCGTTTTCCTGATTGAGTTTCATCACATCTCGCAGGAAGCGGCCGGTCACGCGAGTTGCTTCGCCCATCACAGTGCCGGGTTTTTGCACGTCTACGGCGTAGTCGGCAAATTCCGGCATTTTCAAGTCTCGCAGCAGCTTGCCGCCGTTAGCGTGGGGATTTGCCCCCATGCGCCGATCGCCCTTGGGTGCAAGTTCCGCCAATTCTGCAATCAATTTACCCTGATCGTCAAAGAGTTCTTCGGGCCTGTAGCTTTTCATCCAATCTTCCAGGATTTGGACGTGCCCAGGCTTAGAAGCCATTTCTGCTAGCGGGACTTGGTGCGATCGCCAAGAGCCCTCAGTTTTCTTACCATCAACCTCCTTGGGCCCAGTCCAGCCTTTGGGAGTTTTCATCACAATCATCGGCCACTGCGGGCGATCGCAATAGCCTTCAGTCCGGGCTTTTTCCTGAATCGCCTTAATTTCGCCAATGACAGTATCGAGAGTTGCAGCCATCAACCGGTGCATCGTCTCCGGGTCTGAACCCTCAACCCAATAGGGCTTGTAGCCGTAACCAATCATCAAACTTTCCAATTCCTCGCGCGGAATGCGCGCCAACACCGTCGGATTGGCAATTTTGTAGCCGTTGAGGTGCAAAATCGGCAACACGGCCCCGTCCCGAACCGGGTTGAGAAACTTGTTAGAATGCCAGCTAGCAGCCAACGGGCCGGTTTCTGCTTCCCCGTCGCCGACAACGGCCGCCACAATCAAATCGGGATTGTCGAA
>JBDTEI010000261.1:0-11062 GCA_039922675.1 Microcoleus sp. | reverse complement strand
TCGTAGTCGGTTTGCCAACTTTGCATGGGAAGCAATTCAATACCTGCGGTAAAATATTTGACGGCTAGTTCGTAAGCTGCACTGGCTTTTGCTTTGCGACCCGCAATTAAATTTAATTGGCATAATTGAAATTTTTCTAATTCGCTGCTGATTATTGGTCGGGCTGCATTTAGTTGGTTGACTAGATCGAAAATATGGTCTTCTAATTGCTCTGGCTGCGCGTTTTCCAGCAGGAATCTGCCGATTTTGAGATGGATTTCTTGTTTCTGAGATTCGGATATTAAAGCGTAAGCTGCTTGCTGAAATCGCTCGTGCAAAAATTTGTAAGTCGCGCTAGCAGCATCAGCAACTGGTAGGGACAATTCATCTGTAAAGTCTCTAGATATTTTGTCTGTTACTTCTGTGCTTGCTGCTAGTGCGATCGGAATTTTGTAGGCGTTATTGACGGGCAAAATCAGACCGGATTGAAGTGCATCCCACAGGTCTGTTGCTGCGGAAGCCAGAGGTTGTTCGCTGATTTGGGAGAGAATTCCTAAATCAAATTTGTTACCGATACAAGCGGCTAATTTTAGCAGTTTCTGGGTATTTGCTGAAAGTTTCTGAATGTTGTCTATCATTAATTCTACAACATTGTCAGTGATTCCTATTTCTTGTATTTGCTCAATATCCCACTGCCACTTGCCTCTACTCTGGCATTTATTCACAACTGGCTCGGCATTTTTTGGGGCCGAGTCAGAAACGTTAGGTTCTGCTCCACTGATCGTATTTTTGGTAGGTTCAAATTCAAATTGTAGCAATTTTTGTAAGTCAAGAGACTTCAACATTTGAGTTAAAAGAAATGGATTTCCTGCGGTTTTTTGAAAAAGCAATTCTGCTAGAGGTAGCGATTTTTCTGGTGCGCAGTTGAGAGTATCAGCCACGAATTGATTGACGCTGTTAATATCTAAAGGCGAAAGGGCGATCGTGCTGACATTCCCGCCTGCTTTACGAATTGCTTCGGCGGCCAGCATTACGGGATGATTTGCATCTACTTCCTGTTCTCGATAGGCTCCAATTATTAATAAATATTGACTTTCTAGGTCAGTTGCTAGCAGTTGGATTAACTTGAGCGATGCTGAATCGACCCACTGCAAGTCATCGAGGAAAATTACCAGCGGGTGTTCTTTTTGAGTAAAGACGCGGATGAATTTTTGAAATACTAAATTAAAGCGATTTTGAGATTCATTTGCTCCTAAATCTGGCACTGGAGGCTGCGGCCCGACAATCAGTTCTACTTCGGGAATAACTTCAATAATTACTTGGCAGTTGCCGCCGAGGCTATTTAAGATTTTTTGTCTCCAAACTTGGACTTGGGCGGGTGTTTCTGTGAGGATTTGCCGCAACAACTCTCGAAAAGCTTGGAGCAAAAAAGCGTAGGGAATATCGCGCTTAAATTGCTCAAATTTGCTGTTAATAAAATACCCGTTTCCCCGCTCTATCGGCTTGTGAATTTCATAGACTAACCACGATTTGCCCAGACCGGCAGAACCGGAAATGAGTAGGATTTCTGTATTGCCCCGCCTCATCCGATCGAACGTATTGAGAAGCAGATTAATTTCTACTTCTCGCCCGTAAAGTTTTTGGGAAATTTGCAGGTGACTCGACCGATCTTGCTCGCCGAGGGTGATGTGAGAAATTTCGCCTGTTGTTTGCAATTGAGCGAGGCATTTTTCTAAGTCGTACAAAAGTCCGAAAGCACTTTGATACCTATCTTCGGCTGTTTTTGCTAATAGTTTCATCACGAGATAGGAAACGGATTGAGGAATCTCCTGGCTTTCTGCTTGATTGATTCTGTCTTTGATTTTATGCTTTCTATTCTCATAAGGAGAGACTGGCGTTTTGGCAATATGGCAGTGTACTAATTCCATCGGATCTGTGGCATTAAAAGGCAATTCACCGCAGAGCATTTCATAAAATGTGACGCCTAAAGAATAAAAATCTGTTCGGTAATCGATCGCCCGATTCATACGTCCCGTTTGTTCGGGAGACATATAGGCGAGGGTTCCTTCGAGTAAATTAGGATGGCTGAGGGCAGGATTTTCGCCTGGTAGCAGGGAGGCGATCGCAAAATCAGCAATTTTGACATCCCCCGTGTCGATATTGACAATAATATTGCTGGGTTTAATATCTTTGTGAATAATGTGGTGTTCGTGGAGTTGCCCGAGAGTTTCTGCTAGTTTTATGGCTATTTGCAGAAATTGTTGTAACTCTAGCTGGTTGTTACTGAGAAAATCTTTGAGGGAAATGCCACCAAAATCTTCTAAAATTAAAACAGGAAAGTGATTGTATTTTTCGAGTTTGTAAAGCTTGACTATTCCTGGCAAATTCAAATATTTAAGGATTTCTGATTCGTGCAGGAGTTGGGCTATTTGTGATGGCGTAGGGTATGGTGGCGTGAGAGTTTTGAGGATAACGGGTTTTCGATCCTCAAGCTGCATCCCTCGATAAATAGCTGTGTGAGGGTTTGTATAAAGTTCTGCGTCAATGCGGTATCCCGGGATGGCAATCATGCTGTTTGGGGCTGGTTGGAAAGATGAGGTTATTAAGTAAGTGAAATAAAAATTGCAGGTGGATGGCGGTTTTTACGGCAGTAAACTGGCTGCTATTAGATATCTTAGATCAACCCGCCCTTACAGGCAGCTCCTAGATATTATTGTTGTTCGTTTACTTACTTATTTATATTTTAGTCTTTAAAAAAACCAGAAGCCACACTTTGCTATCCCGCCAGTGCCAAAATAAACTGGTGCGTGCAAATCAACAGCTAAAATCAAAAAACAATCATGCAGAATATAACTGCCTCAAATCCAGCTAATGCGGCCGATCGCCCTTTTGGCACCGCAGACATTAAACTACTGGTACTGGATATCGACGGCACGATCGCAGGTTTGTCAAATGAGATCCGAGAACCGGTCAAGCAAGCAATTTTGGCAGCCCAGTCGCGGGGCGTGAAAGTGGCTGTGGCTACGGGCAGGATGTACCAGTCAGCTTTACGTTTTCACTCGGACATCGGCTCAACTTTACCGCTGATTTGCTACCAGGGCGCGTGGATTCAAGACATGGCTACTCAAAAGCGGCTGCGACACTTGCCCCTGTCGAAACAAACTGCTCTGGAACTGTTAGATTATTTTGAAGCACCGGATTTGCGGCCGCTCCTGTCGATCCATTTTTACATTGACGACAAACTTTATGTCCCGGAAATTAGCGCAGCTACTCGAATTTATGCCGAACGTTCGGGCATTGAACCAATTGTGATTAAAGATTTGCGGCGAGATATTCCAGGGGAACCGACGAAAATTTTGGCTTTGTGCCAGAATTCCGAGGTACTTGACGGCTTGCAAATCAGTATGCGGGAGCGCTACACGCCTGCGGAACTCTATTTAACTCGATCGGTTGCTACTTTTTTTGAAGCGACACATCCTGTGGCGAATAAGGGAGACGCGGTGAAGTATTTGGCGGA
This sequence comes from Microcoleus sp., assembly GCA_039922675.1. GTDB lineage: Bacteria > Cyanobacteriota > Cyanobacteriia > Cyanobacteriales > Microcoleaceae > Microcoleus. Next base: position 7,566 of record JBDTEI010000261.1, on the reverse strand, counting down.
GGAACTTTTGGGTTTGCAGGCGGCGAATGTGATGGCGATCGGCGACAATTTTAATGATCTAGAAATGATTGCTTACGCGGGTGTGGGTGTGGCGATGGGGAATGCTCCTGATGGTGTGAAGGCTGGTGCTAATTGGGTGGCGCCGGATGTGGAGGATGATGGGGTGGCGTTGGCGATCGAGCAATTTGTTTTGGGCGGCTGATATTTCTAGCAATAATAGACCTCTGGCAAAAATCCGAAAATACCCTGAAACCATCTGCGTCAATCGGTGTTTATCTGCCCGATATCTGCGGTTGCTCTATGACTCGAAGATTTTTGCAAGAGGTCTAATAATTTTCCCAAAATTATAGGGACAAGGCATTGCCGTGTCCCTATAATATCTTAAAAATGTCTTTCCACAGAAAAAGCACCGACGACTGGCCGTGTTTCGTCTCGGTGCTTTTTCTGGTTCGCTCCTCACACGTCCATCAATATAGCTGACTTGGTGGAATGTGTCAACACTTTTAACAAAAGTTTTTTTTTGAATCGTCAGAAGCCCGGATATGGGTGCGATCGAGCGAGGCAAAACCTTTGCAATGCAAGGGTTTTGCTCGATCGCCCTTTCCTTGCATTCGGTAGAAAAATTTTAGTTCAATTCCCGCATCCAGTCCAAAATCAGAGTATTGACCTCATTCGGCCGCTCGTCGTGGGGACAATGGCCCGTGTTGGGAATTGACACAAATTTCACAGGTTTACCGCTGGCTGCTAATTCTTGATAAATCTGGCTACCGGCGATCGGCGTCCAGGGGTCGTCTGCGCCCCAAAGTACCAATAACGGACGATCGACCTTTGGCAGCAATTCTGACGGTTGAGGGCCTGCTGGGGCTGTGAGAATGGAAGCAAACACTTGTTGAGCTCCGGGCTCGCAGGATGGCGCGTGAAGGAGTTCTACGAGTTCGTCGGTGATGGCTTCGCGGTTCCCGTAGACTTGGCGCAGGGTGTTGCGGATGCGGTGTTTTTGGCGGATGTTGTTGAATACAAACGGGCCGATGATGGGCGATCGAACTAATTTAGTAAAAGTCCCCATCACTACTCGCAGCGGGAAATTCAATTCCTCGGGTCTGTGGTTGAGCCCGCCGGCACAGTTGATTAAGACACCGCCGGCTGATATTTCTGGATGGTTGGCGACTACCATCAAACTCAGCAAAGCGCCGATCGAATTTCCGACAAATACCGCCGGTTCCTGTACCAACTCTGTCCAGAAATCTGTCAGCAATTCTTCCCACAATTCCAGCGTATAATCGAGGGCCGGTTTGGCGGAAGCCCCGAATCCCAGCAAGTCCAGCGCAAATACGCGATAGCCGCCGGCCGCGAGTCCGGGGATATTTTGCCGCCAATGTCCGATCGAAGCCCCAAACCCATGAATTAAGATCAGAGGGCGGCCGGTTCCTTGGACTGTATATTGGATTTTGTGACCTTTCCAAGTCCAAATTAGCTTTTCAAAACTCGTTGCAGATACTAATTGTTGTGCAGTCACGGCTATTATGTAAAGTTTCGTTAACTTCTTTCATCATACCAGCACAATCTCGCTCTGGGGCGGGCTAGGAGCAACTCCCCACCAGAACATTATTCCCAATTACCAATTCCCCATTCCCCATTCCCAAGGAAAACTGTCAACTGTCAACTGTCAACTGTCAACTGACTAATTTTTTCGAGCAACCAATAAGTCATCATATTCCCCTTACCTTTCACCGGAATCACGCCTCGCCTCTCAAATAAATACTTATCTTTCAAAAGCTCATAAGTAACATCAGTAACTTGAATACTGCCTGCATAACCCGTAGCTTCCATCCTCGCCGCCACATTCACCGTATCTCCCCACAAATCATAGGTAAACTTGCTCACACCAATCACTCCCGCCACCACCGGCCCGGAATTGATGCCGACGCGAATTGCCAGTTTTTCCCCTGTCTCGGCGGACAACTTGGCTATTTTTGCCTGCATTCCCAAGGCCATTTGGGCGATCGCCTCGGCGTGGTCATGTCTCGGCGTAGGCAATCCCCCGACTACCATGTAAGCATCACCAATAGTCTTAATTTTCTCCACACCGTAGATTTCAGCTAACTGATCGAAATGAGAAAAAATCACATTCAATCGCTTTACCAACTCCGTCGGAGACATTCTCGCCGACAGTTCAGTAAAGCCAACAATATCAGCAAATAAAACACTTACTTCACTAAAACTGTCGGCGATCGTGCTTTCCTCTGCTTTCAAACGTTCTGCTATTGGTTTGGGAAGAATATTTAACAGCAACTTCTCGCTTTGTTCCTGTTGAATTTTCAGATTTTCTTGCGCTAATTTGCGCTCTGTAATATCAGAAACAGTACCCTCATAGTACATTAAAAAACCTTGTGAATCCCGAACAGCACGGACATTTTCTGATACCCAAATCCGGCTCCCGTCCTGGCGGCATACCATAGATTCAAACCCAGAAACCGCATTTTTGGCATCCATAGCAGCCACGAATTCCAGGCGGCGTTCCGGGTCAACGTACAGTTGATCGGCAATGTTTGTAATGCTAGACATTAGTTCTGCTGGCGAATCGTAACCGTACAATTTTGCCAAAGCTGGATTAGCGCTGAGATAGCCACCTTCAGGAGTGCTTTGAAAAATTCCTTCCATCGCATTTTCTACAATGCTGTGATATCTTTCTTCAGCAATTCGCAGCAATTCTTCGGCTTGTTTGCGCTGAATTAAACCACCTAATTGAGTGCCAGCCGCATTAAAAATGTCTATAAATCGCGCGTTTTTTGGAGAAGGTAAAATTTGAAAAAAAACCAGCACCGCCAATACTTCATCGCCTACAAAAATCGGCACGCCAAAACCTGCTTTAAATCCGAGTTCTTGTGCTACTTCACTTCGGAGAAAATCCGGGTATCCGCGGGAAATATCTTCTACCCATTCCGGTTCCTTGGATGCCCAAACACGTCCCGGTAGCCCGATATTCATGGCAAATGTCAGTTGTTCGCTTTGGGTGCGGAAGGGTTCCATGCTGGCGTTACTCGCATACCAGCCCCTGGCAGATTGCAGCACAGTTCCTTCTGCATTGGGAATCCAAGCTTCTCCTACATCCCATCCGATTGTTTCGCCAACTTGGTGCAGAATTGCTTCTAAAGCTGAGTGAAAGTCCGCAGCTTCCCCGATCGCCCGCGTCGTTTCCAGCAAAAACCGGATTGATTCTTCAGCCCGCTGTCGTTCGGCGATTTCTTCCTGCAATCTCGAATTGCGATCGTGCAATTCCCTAGCTTGCTGTTGCAGTTTCGATTGCAGCAAACGCAGGGAAAGTTGGTTTTGGACGCGGGCTAAGACTTCTTCTACTTGAAACGGCTTAGTAATATAATCTACTCCTCCTACTTGAAAAGCTTTAACTTTTTCCTGCACATCATCTAGCGCACTAATAAAAATTACCGGAATATCTTTAGTATTCTCATTTTTTTTTAACTTCTCACAAACTTCATAGCCGTTCATTTTCGGCATATTAATATCTAGTAAAATTAGATCGGGAGGAGATATTTTGGCTGCTTGCAGAGCCAGTTGTCCGTTAATAGCCTTCCTAACTTGATACCCGTAGGATACTAGCATAGTAGATAAAAGTCGCAAATTGTCCGGCATATCGTCAACGATCAGAATGTCTCTAGGAGTCGCTGGTAATGGATGGTCGTTCATCATAATATAATTGAGTTAAATCAATAATGATATCTATCCGAAAATTATCGACTAAATCTCTTAAAGTGTTAGCGAGATTTTCCTCAGTTTCGGGAATTTGCTCGATGAGTTCGAGAATGCGGTTGTCGTCAACGCAAAGTGCTGCTCGGTACAAATCGACTACCCAGTCTGTGGGCATTACACTCAAATCCTCCGTGGTCAAACTTTGAAGCAGTCTCGGTACTGAACCAGAAGTAACTGAGTTTTCTTCCTCATAAATATAACGCAAGTTCAGGTGATGCGCTATCTTTTCAAAGAGTACCTCTTCCCGAAACGGTTTACAGATCAAATCGTCACAACCAGCAGACAAAATTATTTGTCGCTGCTCGTCAAAAGCACTCGCAGTCAGGGCAATAATTATTATTTCTCTACCTTCGGGAGTTTGCTTGATCTGTTTTGTAGCTTCGTAGCCGTCCATAACTGGCATCAGCATATCCATCAAAATCAGGTGCGGCTTCCAAGTAGACTGCAAAGCAACTCCTTCTTTACCGTTAGTTGCTTCGCGGACTTCAAATCCCAGCGGTACGAGGAGCTTAAACAGCAGTTGGCGATTTTCCGCTACATCTTCAACTATTAATATCCTATAGGTTTGCTGTCCGGCTTCTAAAGCAATAACTTGTTGAACCGCCAATTTTTCTTGTTCGTCACTTTCTGTTACTACGTTAATGCGGATATTAAAAGTAAAAATTGTGCCTCGATCGAGTTGACTTTCAACAGCAATATTACCTCCCATGATCTTGACAAACTGTTGGCTAATCGGCAATCCTAGCCCAGTTCCCTGCATGGATTTACGACCTGTTTCGGTTTGCACGAAGGGCTGGAATAATGTAAGAACTTCCGACGGAGAAATGCCGGGCCCCGTGTCGGCAATTTCCAAATGCAATTGGGCTTCTTCTTGTCCTGCGGCGTTATTTTCTACTTGGCTGCTGACGCGCAAAGTAACGGTTCCATGTTGAGTAAATTTAATCGCATTGCCGAGCAGGTTAATTAAAACTTGTCGCAATTTCGATTCGTCTGTTTGAATGTACTGTGGCAAATCACCGATATTTTCAAAGATGAGGCGCAACCCTTTTGAGTTGGCTTTTAGTTGCAGCATTTCTCTGAGGCTGTTGAGAAGGTTGTAGAGGTTGAAGCGGCTTTGATTGATAGTAATTTGACCTGCTTCTATTTTGGACATTGACAAAACATCATTGATCAGTTCCAGTAAATGTTCGCCGCTGCGGTTGATAATTTCTATGTATTCTTTTTGTTCTTGCGTGATGGAACTGTTGCGAGCCATGACTTGGGAAAAACCGAGAATGGCGTTGAGAGGCGTGCGGAGTTCGTGGCTCATGGAAGCGAGAAATTGGCTTTTAGCGCGGTTGGCAACTTCGGCATTTTCTTTGGATTTAAGTAGTTCCATTGACTGCCTTTGAGTGCGGGCGAGCAATTCGGCTTGCTGCAATGCTACTCCTAGCTGAGTGCCGACATGAACTGCAACGTTGATTTCAGCTTCGCTCCACTGGCGGGGAGCTGAATTTTGATAGGATGCTAGCAGTCCCCAGAGTTTTTCGCCGCAGAAAATTGGCACGGTAATGTAGGCTTTGGCTTGAAATCTTTCTAAGAGTTGGATGTAGCACTTATTGAAGCCTTGCTTGTAAATGTCTGGGACGCAAAGGTAAGTTTTACCTCGGATGTAGGCTCCGCCAGCAGTTTCTTGCAAATAGGTATCGCATACTTTTTGGGAGGTGCTATCGAATCTTTTGACGAGGCAGTTTTCGTTTTCTAAGGCACTTTCTGTATAGTTAGAATCGAGCTGTTGTGCTTGCATGAAAGAAGCCCACTTGCTATCAACTGATTCTGCTACAAATTCGCCGCTCCAGTCAGGATTGAAACGGTAAAGGGCGACTCGATCGCATTTCATGGTTTGCCGCAATTCTCGGGTTGTAGTTTGAAAAATTTCTCGGAGATCTAATGTTTGGCGCATTCTTTCAATGATTCGGGCGATCGCTCTTTGTCGCAAAGCACTTTCTTGCAGTTCAGTTTGTACTTGCTGGCGTTCGGTAATATCTACAGCCATTAAAGCGATCCCGATCGCTCTGTCTTTCTCGTCAATTAATTGAGTATTGTACCACTGGCAGATGATAATTCTGCCGTCTTTGGTCAAATTTTCGGAAATGGGGCTGGATTTCTCCCTCAAGCCGCGATTGAAAATTTCAGCTCCTTGCTCGCGGTAGCTTTCAGGTACGATCAAATCGGCGGCGACTCTCCCTATCGCTTCGGACTCGCTGTAGCCAAAAATAGCTTCCGCCGCCGGATTCCAAGTGATAATTTCTAAATTCAGGTTTAACTCGATCACTGCGATCGGCGTTTGCTGCAATAAAAATGAGATTCTTTGCTGCGATGCGAGCATTTTTTCGACTGCTAATTTGCGGTCTGTGAAGTCATTAGCCGTGCCGAGAGTTTGTTTGGGTTTACCGTCAGTGGTTCTGAGAAATACTGTATCCCAACTGTGTATCCACCGCCATTCACCGTTTTTGTGTTTCATGCGGTATTGACATTCAATGACATCGCCGTCTTTGGCTCGTTCCACTTTTTGGACGCCTTCAAGAACGTCTGGCAAATCGTCGGGGTTGAGCAACGTTGGCATCATTTCTGTACCCATATCTTGTATTTCTTGAGCGGTGTAGCCCAGCATCGCAGCCATTTGTCGGTTGCAGTAAACATTTCGCTGTTCAATTAAATCGTAAACGTACAATAGGTTGGGATTGGAATCGGCGATCGCCTGAATGAAGTGCTGGCTTTCTCGGAGCGCAGATTCTGCTTGTTTGCGATCGCTAATATCTCGCGCTACCACAATCACTGATTCAGCAGAAAGCATAGAAATTTTAGCGTCGAGCCAAACTTCGCGCTCTCCGACTGTATAGCTATATTCAATATTGATGCTTTGCTGCGTTTTGAGAACTTGTTGGATGGTATTTAATATCAAATCTGCCGCAGGTTCCGGCAAGATTTCGTGGGCGGTTCTGCCGATCAGTTCGGTGGGAGATTTCACCAAATTGACCGCTGCTGTCGGAGCGATTTTGATGCAGCGCCCTTCTGCATTTCTGACTAAAACTATGTCAGTCATGGCGGTAAAAATCGCCCGCAATTCTGCTTCGGATTCTTGCAGAGCTTGTTCGGCGCGGACGCGGGTGCGAATTTCTGCTTGCAACTGTTTATTTTGCCGATCGAGCTGCGCGAGTCGGTTTTTTTCTCTATCCATCAATTTAGCTTGAGCGATCGCAATTCCGACTTGACTCGCCACAGCTTCTAACAAGTCGATTTCATCTTTTGTCCATTCGCGTTGGCGATCGCACTGGTGCAAACAAATAGCGCCGTTTGCCATCCCTTGGTAGGAAGTGCGAATTGCCAGCATCGATTTCAGCCCCACCACGCGGCAAATCGATTCAGCAGCTTGCAAAAGAGGCTCTGAGTAAACGTCGTGGGAGGCGATCGCCCGGTCTTGGATCATCATTTGTACAACGTGAGGATTGCCCCAAATTGGAACAATTACGTTCCGCATTGATTCCCACTCAGGTTCGAGATACTCAGCCGCCAGAGGAAGATCGACTTGGGGGCTAGTAACGTAAGCATGAATCAAACAGCGATTGACGCGGAATGCTTGACCTATTTGAGTTGCAGCCGTTTGAAAGATTTTTTCCGGCTGCAAGCTAGATCGAATTTCTTGAGTTATTTTTGCAATCAGCAACTCTCGCTGAACTTGCCGTTCTAAAGCAGATTTAGCTGAGGCCGATTCTATTTCTGCTTGCTTGCGATCGCTGATATCAAAAAGTACCCCAT
>JBDTEI010000260.1:0-4343 GCA_039922675.1 Microcoleus sp. | reverse complement strand
TTCCCACCGCAGACGGTACAGAAAAAATCCAAGTAGAATTAATTGATACTCCCGGACTTGATGAAGTTGGCGGCGAAGTTCGTGGCGAAATGGCCAAACAAGTCACTCGCCAAGCTGACTTAATTCTATTTGTTGTCGCCGGCGATATTACCCGCACTGAATATCAAGCTTTGTGCGAATTGCAAACAGCTCAAAAACCGCTAATTTTAGTTTTCAATAAAATTGATCTTTATCCAGAATTAGACAGAAAAGCTATTTACCAAAGTTTGCAAGCCCTGGGAAATTCCGAACAGTTAGCAGCAGATACAGTCGCAGATGCAATAGATAAAGGAGATTTGCCCCCAAACAATATTTCACCTAAATCTACACCAAAATCACCCGCTAAAACTGCCAAATCCTTAGAAATAGTCATGGTAGCCGCCGAACCGGCACCAGTGCAAGTGCGCGTAGAATGGTCAGATGGAAGTGTTACTAACGAATGGGAGTCGCCACCCGCCCAGATAGACGAACTCAAGCAGACAATTTTGACAATTCTTAACAGAGAAGGTCGATCGCTCCTCGCCCTCAATGCTTTAGTAGAAGCTAGAGATGCTGAAGCAAATATTGCTCGTCAAGTTCTCAAATTGCGGCAAACAGAAGCCGACGATTTAATCTGGCAATTTGCAAAATATAAAGCTTTGGCGGTGGGCTTAAATCCCGTTGCTTTCCTCGATGTAATGGGAGCAACAGTAGCTGATTTAGCCTTAATTCGCTCCTTATCCAGACTTTACGGTTTACCGATGACTGGTTACGAAGCCGGGAAACTTTGGCAGACTATTTTCTCCAGCGCAGGCGGCGTACTTTTGGGAGAATTAGGTAGCAGTTTCCTCTTGGGATTTGGCAAAAGTGCGGCGGCTGTGGCTCCGCAAATAGGCTTTTCTACCTTCGCCGGAGTCGCTGTCACTCAAGCTAGTTTAGCAGCTTACGGAACCTACGCTGTCGGTCGCGCCGCCCAAGTTTATTTAGAAAAAGGCTGCACTTGGGGCCCGATGGGACAAGATACCGTCATTCAAGAAATTCTAGCTACCATCGAGCGCAATACAATTATCGATCGCTTGCAGCAAGAATTTAAAATATGACACAAACAACAAAGACTCGGCGGTTGAAACCGATCCTACAGAAACGAAGTCTGCATCCGCATACTGAAGAAAATAAGGTAATACCAATTTGAAGAAATCTTGCAGAATCAGAAATTAGAGGTTTTCACCTGTAGGGAAACGGCACTGCCGTGTCCGGCTCTCGCGTTATGCAATGACAGATAATTTCTATACGGTTAATAACTGTAGCAACAATTTTTTACGCATGGTATAATTTTAATTATCCGGTCTTTAACCCGCTCTTGAGCGGGTTTTGTTTGTGTAGGATCGGTTTCAACCGCCGAGTCTTATCTTCTTACCGTCCCGCGATTCTCACACCTTCCCTAAAATGAACAATCGTTGCAATTACCGCGATAGAAAAATAGAATAGTCTAATCAGCCAAAAACAAACCCGCATTGACCAAGAAACAATCGTCGGAGGCACACCCGTTAACTGCACAAATCGGGAATTAACTTTTTTTTCAAAGCTGTCGAGGTCTTTCATCTCGGATTGTTTAGTTGGAATAACCGGAAACTGACCGGTATATACATAATAACCGAGAAAACCCTGCAATCCTACCTTTCTCTGCAAAAATGAGTTAGTTAATGTTTCAGTGTCCGCAGGCAATAAGTGATCTAATTCCCCTACTTTTTCCAGCCAGTAATTATATCTGATGGCTGGCGTACTCATGAAAACTACGGGTACTATAACTATCAACAAAACCGCACTAATTTGGCGACCATATTTAGGGGGTAGAAGTTTTGTGGCGATCCCAAATCCCATGCCGATAAAAGCAAATATTAAGATATTTAACAGTTCAATAATTTCGATGCCCCTCAACAAATCACCGATAATTAGAATTGTATATAATAGTTTGTCGGCCAGTAGCAGAGCTGCGAACTTGATCAGAATTGAAACGCCTACAATAGTAGCTGCAATCGCTAAATACCCGATGCCACCTAGGATGTACAGTAAAATCGAACCGGCTTGTTTTAATGGCTGCATGGAATTATTCACTAAATGAAAGTTTAGGAGTCTGATTGACAAAACAATTTGAAATTTTAGATAAATCTAGACTTCTAAATTTGAATTTTAAAATTGATTAGCTCGATCGGTTGCAGTCAATCTCAAATCTAAAATCTCAAATTTACAATCGATTGACAAGTTCCCGCGCGGCCGCTTTGGCGACTTCTAATATCCGTTCCTTCACAACACTTTCTTCGATCGCACTTTGGTCTGTTTCCTGTTCGCGATCGAGCCCCAACCATAAAAGATACTCGATATTACCGGCCGGGCCAAGTAAAGGCGACCACGTTAAGCCCCTTTCCTGCCATCCTAAAGCTGTAGCTGCCTTCCACACTTGAAAAATCGCATCGGCTTGAGTTGCTGAGTCTCTCACTACGCCTTTTTTCCCGACGCGATCGCGCCCAACCTCAAATTGCGGCTTTACCAACAATACCGCTTCTCGTGGTGGTGCCAACAATTCCCACAGCGCCGGTAACACCTTATCCAGGGAAATAAACGACACATCTACTACCGCCAAATCTGCATAAACTTTTTTTGGCGAAGCACCAGCCAGGGACAACTCTGGCTCCCCCCCTTGACAAGGGGGGGCTGGGGGGGGTGAGTCGCCGTAAAGCTCCGTAGCAGTCATGTAGCGCAAATTGGTGCGTTCTTTCAAAATTACCCTCGGATCGTTGCGCAAGCCCCAATCAGCTTGACCGTAGCCCACATCTATCCCGTAGACTAGGGCTGCGCCGGCTTGCAGCAGACAGTCGGTAAAACCGCCTGTGGAAATGCCACCATCCAAACAAATTCTGCCTGTAACGGGAATCGCAAAAACTTCTAAAGCTTTGGCTAATTTGTCGCCGCCTCTGGAAACGTAGCGCGATCGCTCTTTAATCTGAATATTTGCTGCAATGTCAACCTCAGTCCCCGGTTTGTCAATTACCTGTTGGTCGATCGAGACTTTCCCTGTCCGAATCAAAGCCTGAGCTTGCTGTCGGGAAGTGCATAAATCTAGGTCTACTAATAAAGTGTCTATTCGTTGTTTAGCCAAGGTTTTTAATCTGTACGGATACGGTTTAGGACTGTATCAGATTAGCACTTACGCAAAAACCCGACTGCGGATTTTTGGCGATTATTTTGGTTTTCCCAGCAAAAGTACCGCCACGAGCCCGCCGCCATGTTTTCCGTGCTTGAGATAGCTGCGGGGCGAGACCCCTTATCTGGGATTATGTGACTGAGATCGCTTTTTGTGTGTACTTTTATCACAAATAAACAATTCTTAGAATCACACAAAAACTTTGGCTAGTAGCGGATTATGTAAATACAGGGGAATGGGTTACAAACACAATCAGGGCGATCGAGCATGAAAACAATTAACTTTCCGATCAGAAATCCGAGCATTTTTCAAGAAAATCCCTTAGCCTTCATCAGCGGCAATATCATCCACATCCTTTACCCCAATGGCGAAGTAGAAGCAACAACCACCGAGCAAATCGATAGCCGCCAAACCAAATGTCCCCTCGACAAATGCCTTGTCTGGGGATGCGTGGGCGATTTTTAAATCATAAAAAAGATCGCTTAGAGGCTGTGATGCCAAAAAAGCGATCGAGATAGTGCTACCTACAAGCTACAAAAGCAATTTTCTGCTAAAAGAAAGAGCTTGCTTGACTTAAATATCTTGTTCGCTCAATTCGCGAATCATGTAATCAAAAGGCTGCTCCAGAAAAGACCCCACAGACAAGCCAGCAGCTTCCACCTCAGCCTTAACCATCTCCTTCATAATGCCGATCCCCATCACCGTCGGGCCAATGGGAACGCTCAGAGAATTGTAAGTTTCGCGCAAACCTTGCAGCACGCGCTCGTCTAACACATCCGTACTGCCAGCCACGATGGCGTAGGTAGCATAGCGCAAGTAGTAATCCATATCCCGCAGACAAGCCGCGTAGCGACGAGTCGTGTAGGCATTACCACCGGGACGGATTAGTTCGGGCTGTTCAGCAAATAGCTGAATACCAGCTTGCTTGACAATTGCCGCAGCATTGCTGTTAATTGCTGCTGCTGCTTGTACCCGTGCTGTGCCAGTTGCAAAATAAGATTTCAACCGATCGATACCATCTCGGTCTAAATACCTACCAGCAACATCATAATTTTCAATCAGACTCGTCACTGCATCGCGCATAAGTTTCTCTCCCAAAAATCTTTATCAATACTTTGCTATC